>JBJEWN010000225.1:0-13224 GCA_051885075.1 Bullifex sp. | reverse complement strand
TGTCGGATCCTTTTCATCCTCATAGAGCCCCTGAATGCCGCTTTCCCTCATGACAAATACCGCAAAGTCCTTCAGTGGGATGTCGCCGGAAAGAAGATCACCTGCCTTATTGATGAAGGCAAGGAAATCGGATGCTCCCTTTTTTGCCTTGGGAGTGAGTTTTCCGTCCCTGACCGCCAGCTCCAGGCTGTCCGTCAGGTGATCGGAATATGAAAGGATCGTTTCAACGGCAGCCTTTCCGATTCCCCGGGAAGGCTTGTTGATGACACGCAGGAACGATACCCTGTCATGGGGATTGATTATGAGTGACATCAATGCGAGCACATCCTTGATTTCCTCACGGTCATAGAACCTGAGTGCACCTATTACCTGATAGGGTATCCTTCGTCTTGCAAGTTCGGTCTCGAATTCACGGGACTGGGCATTGGTACGGTACAGGACTGCCACGCTGCTTCTGTCACTCATGCGTGATATGATTGCAGCAACCTTCAGCGCTTCATCATCACCGTTGATTGCGGAAATGAGCTCAGGAAGCGTTCCCTGAGTGTTGTTCGTGAAGATCGTCTTCTCATGACGGCCTTTGTTGTTCTTTATGACCGAGGATGCGATGCGGAGGATGTTCTTCGTGGAGCGGTAGTTTTCCTCCAGCTTGATTATCCTTGTTTCGGGATAATCATCCTCAAAGGAAAGGATGTTCCTAATCTCCGCACCGCGGAAGCGGTAGATCGACTGATCGTCATCACCCACAACGACAAGCTGGGTGGCAGGACCGACCAGCGTCCTCAGAAGTCTGAACTGCGAGGCATTGGTATCCTGATACTCATCGACAAGCAGGAGCCTGAAGCGGGAGCGGTAGTACCCGCGCACTGAAGCATCGCTTTCCAGAAGTTCCGTCGTTCTGATGATGAGATCGGCAAAATCGACGCATCCCGATCTTCTGAGCGCCGCTTCATAACGTCTGTACACATCCCGAAACCCTTCAAGATGCTCCGCAATGCGGGAAAGTTTCGGGGAATCGGGATCATACCCCCTGTCCTTTGCCTTGCTGATTTCCTTTGCGTATTCCCTTAATTCCTGCTTCTTTTTCTCAGGATACTCATTCTGAAGCAGGGAAAGTGAATCATCATCGTCGTAGATTGAAAAGGAGTCATTAAGTCCTATCGAGGAACCGTAACGGCGGAGCACGTACGCTCCGAAGGAGTGGAACGTCCTCATTTCAAGTCCTGTTATGTCCCTGTCGGGAATCATCACTGCAATCCTGTCCCTCATTTCCTTTGCGGCCTTGTTAGTGAAAGTCACGGCAAGGATGCGGTATGGCTGATACCCAAGTTCATTCACCGCATATGCGATTTTTGATGTAATTACCCTGGTCTTGCCGGATCCTGCCCCGGCAAGCACAAGAAGCGGATGCTCAAAATCAAGCACTGCTTCCTTCTGCATCTGGTTGAGGGAAGATAGTATGTCCGGCATCACTTTACCTTTCTGATAAGCACGGCCTCGAGATCGACGCCGCGCACCGCACGGATTCCGACCTCCACCACATCACCGGGAGCGATTCCTTCCCCCATGATGACTGTAAGCCCGTCAACTTCAGGAGCCTCGGAGTATATCCTGGCAATCGAAAGATCCTCACCCTGGATGTTTTCCTCCACAAGGGCCAGGTACTTCTTTCCGACAAAGCCCTGAAGGCGCTCTTCCGTTATCGAAGACTGCAGCTCCTCAAGCTCCGTCTTCCACCGGGCAGCCCTCTTCACGGCCTTTTCATGGGCCTTCTCATCCCTCATGTCAAATGCGGGAGTGTCCTCCTCACGGGAATAGATGAAGGAGCCCATCCAGTCAAAACGGGCCTTCCTCACGAAGGACAGAAGCTCATCGAAATCCTCTCTTTCCTCCCCCGGGAAGCCAAGCATGAGGGTTGTCCTTATGACCGCTTCGGGAATCTCACTTCTGATTTTACTGATCAGTGCAAGATACTTTTCGGTATTTCCGAACCTTCTCATCTTCCTGAGCACCCTTTCGCTGGAGTGCTGGAAAGGAATGTCGAAGTATGGAATTATCTTATCACTGTCCTTCACGATTCCGATCAGCTCCTGGGGGAATGTATCGGGATGGATGTAGAGTAGTCTTAAGCGGAAGTCTCCCTCAAGTGATGAAAGCTTTTTCAGAAGATCGCAGAAATGGCTTTTCCCGTCGATGTCGGTACCGTATGCACCGAGATCCTGGGCAATGAGGTTGATTTCATAAAAGCCTTTTGCGATGAGCTCCTTTGCTTCAGCGATGATCCGCTCCTCACTGCGGCTTCTGAGCCCTCCCCTGATCACGGGAATCGCGCAGTAACTGCACCGGTGGTCGCATCCTTCCGATATCTTCAGATAGCACGAACGCGGCATGGAAAGATATTCATTCCTCTCATCCTTCTCACTGTCAGGATCGGGATATTCAGGCTTCAGAATGATCTGTTCATCACTTTCATTGATTTCATCGAGCAGCTCGGCAAAGGCTCCGAGATCGCGGTTACCGAATATCGCATCAGCCTCTTCCAGCTCCAGCTCATCGGCATAACGCTGGGCAAGACATCCTCCCAGGATGATCTTTGCATCAGGGTATGCTCCCTTAAGGGAGAAGAAGGTGTTTATTGACTCTTCCTTGGCGCTTTCGATGAAGCCGCATGTATTGACGAAGATAAGATCCGCGTTCTTCGCTTCGTCAGTCTTTTCATAGCCTTTTTCCTTTGCAATCGTCAGCAGGACCTCGCTGTCGACCTGATTCTTGGCACAGCCAAGACTCTCGATGTATATCCTTTTCATGACTTGAAACTTTACCTGTTTTGACTCTGATGTGCAAGGTCAGGATCAGACACTCAATTGTTATGGAACCTGAATTTTTATGCAGATTATTGCATAAATCCGAGATGGCTGTTAGTATCAAAAAGAATATACTTTTTTTCAGAGGGCCTATGACTAAATACATCATCAAACGACTGATAGGCATGATTCCGACCATGCTGATCATCATTACTCTCAGCTTTTTCATCGTCAGGATAGCTCCCGGCGGACCGTTTGACGGGGAAAGAGCCCTTCCTGAGGTCGTCAAAAGGAACATCGAGGCCAAATACCACATGGACGAACCTCTCTGGCAGCAGTACGGAAGATATCTATTCGACGTTCTCAGGGGAGATCTCGGACCAAGCTACAAGTACAAGGATCATGATGTCAATTCACTGATTTTCAATTCGATTCCGAACTCGATAATCCTGGGATGCATTGCCATGGCACTGGCCCTTGTGTTCGGTGTCGCCTTCGGTATAATTGCCGCGGTCAAACAGAACACGCTGCTTGACTACATACCGATGGGAATAGCGGCACTGGGACTCTCGGTCCCGCTTTTCGTCGTCGGACCTCTCATTCAGTACATATTCGCAATGAAACTGGGCTGGTTCCCGACATCAGGCTGGTTCACCGAAGGTCTGGGTTACAAGACCATCATTCTTCCTTCCATAGCTCTTTCATTTGCCTACTATGCCGACATCGCGCGTCTCACCAGGTCCTCAATGCTTGAGACGCTCCGCTCCGATTACATCAGGACGGCAAAGGCAAAGGGCATGAGACAGAGCGTGATCATCTTCAAGCATGCGATGAAGGGTGCAATGCTTCCGATCGTCAGCTATCTCGGTCCCGCATTTGCAGGAATCATCACCGGAAGTATCGTCGTCGAACAGGTTTTCCGTGTTCCCGGACTGGGAAAATTCTTCGTTCAGTCATCATTCAACCGTGACTACACACTCATCGTCGGCGTAGTCATCGTCTATTCCGCGATCCTCATCGTCATGAACTTCATCGTTGATGTCGTCTATGCACAGCTGGATCCCAGGATCACATACAAATGATCGGGGAGGAGAAGTAAAATGCTGAAAAAGAAAAAGGAACAGACAGTAAACGAGTTCAATCAGGTTGTTGTGGGCAACAGCCTCACGAAGGAAGCCTGGAAGCGCCTGAAGAAGAACAAAATGGCGGTTTTCGGAATGGTCGTCGTCATAATCTATGCGATCATCTCATTCTCCGCTTCCCTCCTTCCGATATATCCCTATGACGAAAGCGTAATAGACCACCAGCACCTCCGCCCGTCCCTTACCAAGACTTCCGGTGAGCTGATGCTCGAGCAGCAGTACAAGAACCTCTATTTCAAGGCCTGGAGGGCAGGACGTCTCGTCCTTACCCCGGAAGAGGATGAGATGATCGAGAACCTCATCCTCAAAAATGAAACCAACAAGGTCTGGGATTACCTCTATAAGGAAGGTGAGGCTCAGAGACAGGCAGGCACCTTTGCATTCAATTCTTCCGAGCAGAAGACAATTGACAAATACATTGACAAGATCAACACGGAAATCCAGATAACGATCAATAAGCTCTATTACATGAAGGACGGCAAAAAACTCAACCTGAACAAGGTTGACTATGATACCCTCCTGGATCTCTACTGCGCTGAGGTAAAGATGGATAAGGCTGCAGTGGAAGCATCACTGACAAAGGAAATCACAAGCCAGGTCACGAACACCGTAAAGGCAAACCTCGGGGAGGATGCAACCCAGGATGACATAACCGCTGCGGTTGAACTTGAAATGGAAAACATGTCAGTAAAGGATTTCCAGAGCAAGGCAGCCGAATCGATCATCGGAAAGCTGGAAACCAGTGCAAAGAAAACGATTGAGAAGAAGATGAAGGCTCAGATTGCCGAATCATCTATCGAGTTCCCGTACAAAGGCATCTATGACGTCAACGATCACATCAGTGCCGACATCAACGCAAGCCTCAAGCACATGAGGCGCTACTTCCTCGGCACCGATTACCTCGGTCGTGATCTCCTTTCAAGAATCATCTACGGAGGACAGGTTTCCATCGCAATCGGTCTCATCGGTACGATCACATCCGTATTCATCGGCATCCTTGTCGGTGCGGTTGCAGGTTACAAGGGAGGCAAGATCGACTACTACCTGATGAGATTCGTCGATATCATGTACGGTCTTCCCTACATGCTCCTAGTCATCATCTGCATGGCAATTTTCGGACGCAAGATCTTCAACCTCTTCTTTGCCCTTGCCATGGTATCGTGGCTCACCATTGCCCGTATGGTACGCGGTCAGATCATGAGCCTGAAGAACCAGGAGTACGTGGAGGCTGCAAGGAGCATGGGTGCATCCACATCCCACATAATCCTCCGTCACATGGTTCCGAACTCACTTTCGGTCATCATCGTATATTCAACGATCAGGATTCCCGCATTCATCATGCAGGAAAGCTTCCTTTCCTTCCTCGGTCTCGGTGTTCAGGCACCGTATGCATCGTGGGGTTCTCTCATCGGTGACGGCGTCACTTCAATGACGCTTTATCCCTGGAAGCTGATCTGTCCTTCAATTGCGATGATCATCTTCCTCTTCGCGATGAACTTCTTCGGCGACGGTCTCAGGGACGCGTTCGATCCGCAGAGCAAGAACCAGTTATAAGGAGTGCCTGAAATGAGCGATAATTCCAAACCGGTACTGGAAGTCAAAGGACTTCAGACATATTTCAAAACCGATGCCGGTATCGTGAAGGCCGTTGACGGCGTTTCCTTCACGGTACATGAGGGCGAAACGATCGGCCTCGTCGGCGAGTCAGGATGCGGAAAGAGCGTCACAAACCTTTCCATCATGCGCCTCGTTCCTTCCCCTCCGGGAAAGATAGTCGGCGGCGAGGTCCTCTATGAGGGCCGCGACATCATGAAGATGAGCGAGAAGGAACTCAGGACGATCAGGGGAAACAACATTTCCATGATCTTCCAGGATCCCATGACCAGCCTGAATCCCTTCCTCAGGATTTCAACGCAGATGATCGAAACGATCAGGCTGCATCAGAACCTTTCGAAGAAGGAAGCCCGTGAAAAAGCAATAAAGATGCTTGCTGAAGTGGGTATCCCTTCACCTGAGAAGAGAATCGACTGTTATCCGCATCAGTTCTCCGGTGGCATGAGACAGCGCGTCATGATCGCAATGGCCCTGAGCTGCAATGCGAAGGTGCTCATTGCCGATGAACCGACTACCGCACTGGATGTAACGATTCAGGCACAGATCCTTGAGCTCATACAGAAGATCAACAAGAAGTATAAGACAGCAGTCATCCTCATCACCCATGATCTCGGTGTCGTTGCCGGTATGTGTGACAATGTCTGCGTTATGTATGCCGGACGCATAGTCGAGCAGGCTCCCACCGAAGAGCTCTATGCATCCCCTTCACACCCATACACACAGGGACTCATCGCATCGGTCCCCAGAATGGATGAAAGCGACAAGGACAGAAGGCTCTTCTCGATTGAAGGTCAGCCGCCAAACGTCATTGACCTTCCTCCCTGCTGTCCGTTCCACCCAAGGTGTCATAAGAAGATGGGCATCTGTGAGAAGATGTATCCGCCAGTGAAGCAGCTTTCAGAGACACATACCTGCGCATGCTGGCTCCATGCAACAGAAGAAGAGAAGAAAAAAGCCCTCGAGGAGGTGAAGAACAATGGCTGAGGAAAAGAAAGTATTACTTGAGGTTAAGGACCTCAGACAGCACTTCCCCATCGACGGCGGCGGTATCTTCAAGAAGCAGATCGGAGCCATCAGGGCTGTCGACGGTGTTTCATTCACGGTTCATGAAGGCGAAACCCTCGGTATCGTAGGTGAGTCAGGATGCGGTAAGTCCACGTGCATCAGATCACTTGCCCAGCTATACAGGCCGACTTCCGGAGAAGTCATCTTTGAAGGCGTTGACCTTTGCAAGGCTGATAAGAAAACACTGCTCCGCCTCAGAAAGGACATCCAGATGATCTTCCAGGATCCCATGGCATCGCTCGATCCAAGAATGACCGTCAGGTCGATCATCTCAGAGCCCCTCAACATCTACAACAGAAGAGGTCTTCTTGACCACAAATGGACTGTGGAGGAAATTGAGGAAAGGGTTGAGTTCCTGATGGAAAAGGTAGGTCTCAACAGGACCTTCAAGAACAGATATCCCCATGAGTTCTCTGGCGGACAGAGACAGAGAATCGGAATTGCAAGGGCACTTGCCCTCTCCCCGAAGATCATCCTTGCCGATGAACCCGTATCAGCACTGGACGTTTCCATCCAGGCGCAGATCCTGAACCTCATCAGTGATCTTCAGAAGGAACTCGGCATCACGTTCATATTCATTGCCCATGACCTTGCGGTCATCCAGCACATAAGTGATCGTGTCGTGGTAATGTACCTCGGAAAGGTAATGGAAATCAGTAATGCTGACGAGCTTTACCACAATCCGAAGCACCCCTACACAACTGCACTCCTTTCCGCGGCCCCGATTCCCGATCCCGTCAAGGAGCGCTCAAGACAGAGAATCATTCTCTCAGGCGATGTTCCCTCTCCCGATAAGGAAAGGAAGGGATGCTACTTCTACGACAGATGTCCCCACAGGATGGAGCACTGCAGCTGCAACATTCCGCCGATGTTCGAAGTCGGAGAGGAGCATAAGGTTGCATGCTGGCTCTATGATCCATCTGTTGATAAATCAAAGAAGAACTGATGATAAGACAGTCTCACTCAATGTGAGGCTGTTTTTATTAAGCAAGCTTGAAAACAATTGCTATGAGTTATCTGCAATATTCTTTTACAGCATCGTAATAGCTTTTTCCCTCCTGCAGGTTCTCAAGTATCCTGATCTTTGATTCATAAACATCGGCAATTGCTGATATGTACTCCTTATTCAGTGATGATTTCCCGTACAGTTCAATTACTTCTTCACGTGAAGGAAGGGAATTAAGATTGATAATTGAGTAATCACTGACATGGGCAAGCAAACTTTTCAAAGTTGAATAAAAACCTTTCAGTTTTTCCCTGAGCGCAGCCTGAGGTGATGCATTCCAGGGTTCGGCATGAAACATGCTGTTCCCGCTGTCGAACAGCGGTGCCGGTTTAACATACTTAAGAGTGGAAGAATCCCTGAGAATTCCGAAATTGCATAGATGCCTGTCCGTATTTGAAATAAGAAAATCCGTCAGGGCCATGTAATCAAGATTCCGGATGATATCTGCTCTGTCAAGACCGCCTTTCACGCACTCATCAATATACAGATTTCTTAAAGAAACATTTTTCCCTATATTATAGCGCCCGACAATGTCCCATGCCGGAATGAACTCCAGTTCACTGCTTGTGAAGCACTCTGACTTACACCCGAGGCTTACTGATTCACCTCCACTGATTCTGCATATGGAATAATTCACATGGTCTGCGGTGCCCTGCATGGAGTGAATGCGGGATGCAAACAATTCGTTGTAGCTTTGCTGTGTTGAACCGGGCATGTTTCCTTTCACAAGGAAAAACCTGTCGTTTTCCTTTATCCACCATTTCGGAAGATCGCCTCCAGTGGAAGAGTCAGGGCTGAAACTGTACGAAGTATACTTCTCCGGACTGTTATGTCTGACGGCACGTGCACTTTTGAACATATTATCTTCTGCGAAAAAACTGACCTGTTCCCATTTAGCATCCGATCCATAGGGACATATCCAGTAGCAGTCGGTAAGGCTCAGTCCAAGATTTTTCACAAGATACTCACCGGGACCGGAAACTCCAAGATCATCAAGTATCCCTGAGAGGTTTATCCTTGTCCTTGGAATCGAACGTCCATCCCACCAGAGTATCAGGTCCTCAGAACTTCTCGCTGCACGCGGAGGAAGAAGACTCCTGTCGTACTCATGGATCACGGATACAATATGTCCGACAGGACTCTGGATCTCAATATCCATGATTTTCCTGTTCTTATGCTTCAGCGTATACAGAGCCATCCTGCATATTTCCTTTTCATCAATGATATCATATCAGAACACTCTCTTAATGTCAGTTTTCACTTCCCTTGCCCTGTCAACGTAGTATTCAAGACCTGTATATGCAGCCATCAGGGGAGCAAGGCGTTCCAGCTTGCCTGCAGAGGCTCGCTCACTCATGATCTCAAGATCATGCTTTTCATCCTCATCACCCTTCATCCTGATCGAAAGCACGCAGAACGGTCTGTGTGTGAGGGTTGCCTTCTGCTCCATACCGGGGTGAATTCCCTTCACAAAGTGTGTCAGCTCTATTCTTTTTATATCATCATAGGGATAGCTTTTCCTTGATACGAATGGCCCGAGTCCCCAGATGCATGTGAAGCATTTTCCATCATTGTCCATTATCCACTCATCACGGTAAAGGGCTATCAGAAAGGCAAGAAGCGCAAGTATAAGGGGAAACACGTAACTCATGTTCCATCCGTCCTCACTCATCGCGATGAGGAAACCGACTGAGATGAAAGTGGCAAAAAGCGCGCACACAACCCTTAATATGCGTGATGGTCCGTATACAGCCTGATTCCTTTTTTCCCTTTCCTTAAGATCATATGTGAACATGGATAAAATATAACCCGATATGGACAATCAATCCATAGCAGGTTATCATCTTCATTCATGGAACGGACAATCGAAGTATATTCAGGCAAAGGCAACAGGGAAAGGAAGCTCATCAAGGATGAGATAAGGACAGTACTGAAGAAGAGCAGATACTGCTTTTATGCGACACACGATTTCGAAGTCATTTTTGCAGAGCTTCCGGGAGATACGCTGGGGCGCGCATACCCTGAAGATGAACTCATACTGCTTTCATCACGTCTTCTGAATGCGGAGCACGGTATCATCAGGAACGTGGCACTTCATGAGGTTGCCCACATCATCGAATACAGGTCAACCGACCGCTCCGGTCATGGACCCGACTTTAAAAGAATATGCAGTGACCTGGGCCTCGACGGTGATTACGCGAGGGCGAAGGTTGACATGGCGAAGCATGACAGGCTTCTTGACAAGATCAGCAAGCTTGAGGCACTGTCCCAGTCCCCGTTCTCGGAAGAAGCAGCTTCCGCGATGATGAAGATCCGTCAGCTGACGGCTCAGTACGGCATCACGGCCGATGAGGATGGGGATGACAGAATCTGTTCAACCGTACTGTTTGACACAAAGCGCCTCTCAACAAAAGCAAATATACTTCTTTCAATCGTGAAGGAACTCACCGGTATTTATGTCGTACTGATCAACGATTATGACGTGACCCATGTAACGGCATACGGCTCATATGAAACCCTGGAAGTTGCATCCTACCTTTTCGACTCCCTTCAGTACAGGATTGACTTCGAGCTTAAGATGCTGAAAAAGCAGAAACCCGGTGCATTCCGCGGTGCTGCCGCCACCAACGGCTTCTACATGGGTGTTCTGGAAGCCATAAGGAAGCGTAAGGAAACCACTCAGGAAGACAGAACCGCAGGAAAGGAACTTGTAATCATCAGCAACCGCAATGAGGAACTGGCTCAGAAGTATTACTTCAATGACAAAGGGGACACAGTTTATGAGAGGAAAAGAAGTTCCTTCTCCTACGACCCTTCATCCCGCGAAGCCGGTCTGGATTACGGGAAGAACCTTGATACAAGACCCGGCATCAAAAACGACGGGACAAGGTTTCTTGAGTAATAATTTCTGTCAGGACAAGAATATCATACAAACTGTATATTTATACAGAAATATGAAATTTTAGTGTGCTTTTGTTGGTTTTTTTGTTTAATTCAACTTGCCATAAGAGCCATTATAAACTATTCTTAAAACAAGTATATTCCATAACCAAGGAGAATTGGCAATGAAAAAGATCATTACAATAGTAATGTGTGTCCTTCTCGTTTCACTTACTCTCGTTTCCTGCGGCGGTAAGAAAGAGACAACCACACAGGCAGCTACACCAGCTCCCGCTACTGCAACCACAACAGCTCCTGCAACAACAACCACAGTCAAGGCTGAAGCTCCCAAGGCCGAAGCACCAAAGGCTGAGACTCCGGCTCCTGTCGTAGAGACACCGGCTCCCGCAGTTCAGGCAGCTGAAGATAAAGTTGTTTTCAGGATTTCCAACGGTGCTGAACCCGAGTCACTCGACCCCGCAAAGATCCAGGGCGTTCCTGAGCACAGACTTTATGAGGCTCTCTTCGAAGGTCTCATTGTTTACGATCCCAAGACAGCTGACGGTATTCCCGGACTTGCTGAGAGCTGGACTGTTTCCGAGGACGGCAAGCAGTACACTTTCAAGCTGAGAAAGGCTAACTGGTCAGATGGCACACCCATCACTGCAAACGATGTTGTTTACTCATGGCTCAGAGAGCTTGATCCCGCTACAGCATCTCCTTATGCATGGTTCCCTGTCATGTTCCTCGAAGGTGCAGAAGCATTCAACGCAGGCGAGGCTGATGCTTCCGCAGTAGGTATCCGCGCACTTGACGACTACACATTCCAGATGGACCTCATCGGACCTCTTCCGTATGTTATCGGCGCACTCGGACACTACTCATTCGCAGTTGTTCCCCAGCATGCAATCGAGAAGTACGGCGATGCATGGGTACTTCCTGAGAACTTCGTAGGCAACGGTCCTTACACTCTCAAGGAGTGGACACCGCAGTCAAGAATCGTATGTGAGAAGAACCCGATGTACTGGGATGCAGATGCAGTCAAGCTTGATGAAGTCATCTTCTACGCTTCTGACGACGACAACACCAACTACAACATGTACATCGCAGGTGAGATCGACTGGCTCACAGGCATTGCTCAGGACAGACTTGAGTCCGCTCAGATGAGAAATGACTACCAGGTTGCTCCTCAGCTCTCAACATACTACTACACCATCAACACTCAGAAGGCTCCGTTCGATGATGTGCGCGTAAGAAAGGCTCTTTCCTATGCAATCGACAGAGAGACACTCGTTGAATCCGTCACTAAGGGCGGTCAGCTCCCCTGCTGGGGTATCGTACCTGAGATGGCTGGCTATCCCGGTCTCGGCGAAGCTCAGTATGATCCCGAATATGCACAGCAGCTCCTTGCTGAAGCAGGCTACCCCAACGGCGTAGGCTTCCCCTCATTCTCACTTCTCTACAACACAAACGATGCTCACAAGCAGATCGCAGAGTTCGTCCAGAGATGCTGGCTTGAGAACCTCGGCATCACAGTCGAGCTCGAGAACCAGGAGTGGGCTACTTACCTTGCCAACAGAAATGCCGGTAACTTCGATGTTGCAAGAGCAGGCTGGGTAGGCGACTATCAGGATCCCAACACATTCCTCGATATGTTCATCACTGGTGCAGGTATGAACGGTGGTAAGTACTCCAACGACACATACGACACACTCATCAACGAAGCAGCAAGAATGGAAGCCGGTCCGGACAGATTCGAAGTCCTGCTCACAGCTGAAGACATCCTCATCAACGAAGATCAGGGTATCATTCCTTTCTACTACTATGTTTCCCAGAACATGATCGACACCAACAAGTGGGGCGGATGGTATCCCAACACAATGGACTACCATCCCACAAAGGATATCTACCTCAAGTAGTATCAGTGCCGATACACAAAGCCACCTGCAAATGCAGGTGGTTTTTATTTGTCTTTGTGATACAATCCGAATTCATGATATTTCTAAAAAAATCAAAGATAAGCGGACGGGTCATGATTCCATCCAGCAAGAGCCAGACGATAAGGGCTCTTCTCATAGCAACCTTCGCCCGCTCGGTTTCAGTAATACACAATCCGCTCCAGAGCTCGGACACGGAAGCATGCCTTCGTGCATGCAGGGCCCTCGGCGCCGTAATCACTTTTTCAGAAGACGATACATCATGTACCGTTGATTCAAAAAATCTTGATATTTCAGGCAAAACCCTGACGATCGACACGATGAACAGCGGTACAACCACATATCTTCTCTATGGACTTCTCGGAACACTGGGAGCCGAAAGCATAACGCTTACAGGAGATGAACAGCTTAACAGACGCCCCATCCTTCCGCTTGTGAATGCCTACAGGTCTCTTGGCATGGATGCAGAACTTGAAGGAGCGTGTCCCCCTGTCACGATTCACGGAAAGCTTAAGGGAGGCTCATGTTCGATCGAGTGCAGAACCAGTCAGTATCTTTCATCGCTTCTGCTTTCCCTGCCTCTTGCAGAAGAGGACAGCACGGTTGACTGTCCAATCCTCTTTGAAAAACCATATGTGAGAATGACACTCCAGTGGCTTGACAGACAGGGAATCGAATACACGGTCAGTGATGATCTTCAGCATGTGGAGATTAAAGGCAGGCAGAGTTACCGGGGAGATGAAGTTACCGTAACAGGTGACTTCTCCTCAGCTTCA
>JBJEWN010000224.1:0-3010 GCA_051885075.1 Bullifex sp. | reverse complement strand
TAGCTTCTATTCGGATTATTTTCACCTCCCTGTCTGTTTTATGCTCTTAGTATAGTTCAATAAGTGGACAAAGGCTGACACAACGGAACTTGATGCAGTCTCATCACGTCTTGCGGAAGATGCAAAATCAAATACGAAGCAGGTCACATTCCAGAGCCTCATCCTTCTGATCGGAGTGTCATTCCTGGTCTCCGCGCTCGGTGCAAATATAGGTGCATGGCTGAATAAGACCCTGCCCTTCCTTGACAAGGCAACCTGGACAATACTCTTCATCACAGTTCTCGGACTCTGCGGTGCAGTTTCCCCGCTCGGAAAGGTCGCAGGCTCATCTGAAGTTTCCAATCTGCTTTTATACAGCGTTATCTGTCTGCTTGCTTCAAGGGCATCCCTTACAGAGCTTACCGACGCACCTGCCTGGATCATCACGGGATTCATCATCCTTGCAATCCACGGAGTCCTCATGCTTCTCATATGCAGGCTGCTCAAGCTTGACCTCTTTACGGGAGCGGTGGCATCCCTTGCCAACATCGGAGGAACAGCTTCAGCTCCGGTTCTCGCAGGTTCCTACTCAGGTTCCCTCGTTCCGGTAGGCATCCTCATGGCACTCATGGGTTATGTTATCGGAACACCGTTCGGCATCCTGACCGCAAACATCATGAAGATGTTTGCATGAACAGGGAAAGGAACTGATGAAATGTTCCTTCAGATGGGAAACAGACTTGATGAGGATTTTGCATGAAAATAACTGAAGTCAGAATCGGACGTATTTCGGTACCTCTCAGGGTACCGTTCAAAACGGCTCTCAGACGCGTTGACAGCGTTGAGGACATAATTGTTGAACTTCATACCGACACGGGAAATGTCGGCTACGGGGAAGCACCTCCCACCGGCGTCATCACGGGTGATACGGCAGGAGGAATAATCGGTGCCCTGAAGGATCATATCATAAAGACAGTAATCGGGCGGGAAGTGGATGATTTCGAGACACTTACCGACAGCGTTCAGAAGTGCGTCATGCACAACACGAGTGCCAAGGCTGCAGTCGATATGGCTCTCTGGGATCTCTACGGGCAGCTTTACGGCATACCTGTTTACAAACTGCTCGGCGGTGCAAGGGATAAAATAATCACTGACATAACGATCAGCGTTAACAGTCCTGAAGAGATGGCGCGGGATGCACTCAATGCCATCGAAAGGGGCTATGACACGCTGAAGGTCAAGGTCGGCGTCAATCCGAAGCTCGATGTGGAGCGTCTTTCAGCGATCAGGAACGCTGTCGGAAGTGATGTAAAACTGAGAATCGATGCAAACCAGGCATGGAAACCTCAGGAGGCCGTAAGGATACTCAGCCGCATGCAGGATGAAGGACTGGACATAGAGCTTGTTGAGCAGCCCGTCATCGCCCACGACATCGAAGGACTGAAGTATGTTACTGAAAGGTCATGTGTTCCTGTCCTTGCAGATGAAAGCGTATTCTCTCCCCTGGATGCGATGAAAATCATCCAGACAGGTGCTGCTGATCTCATAAACATAAAGCTTATGAAGTGCGGGGGTATAACACCTGCCCTGAAGATTGCGGATGCCGCTTCGATCATGGGTATCGAGTGCATGATAGGGTGCATGCTGGAAGCAAAGATAAGCGTGAATGCCGCAGTCCATGTTGCATGTGCCCGCTCCGTCATCACGAGAACAGACCTTGACGGTCCCGTTCTGTGTTCGGAGGATCCCATTACCGGAGGCTCGGTCTTCAATGAAAAGGAAATAACCGTTTCCCGTGATCCGGGACTCGGAATCAGGGGAATTGAGAAAATCACATATCTCGACTGACAGAGCGCGGGAAGCCCCTTCAGGGGCTTTTCGTCAATCATTGACGAAATATCCCAGCAATACTTATTTCCTCTGCAAATCCAAAAGTGTTATATTCCTGACATGAACATCGATGATCATGTAATGGCTTATCTTTCATCATTTGACAGGACGAAGAGGGAGCACAACTTCCAGGGGCTGACTGCACTTCCACGCATGGAGGATGTGTCCATGCTCATTTCAACACTCATGGAACTTTTCTTTCCGGGCAGAAGCAAAGACAGCTGCTGTCTCTCCCTTGAGTGTGCTGTCAAGTCTGAGATGAAGAGGTTCGTTTCGATCCTTACCGATGCTTCAAGGCTCGCCTATCTTTATGAGGGCATGGATGCATCATGTGCGGATGAAAGGGTATCTGAAATTACTGAAAAGGTTCTGACTGAGCTTCCTGCCATAAGAACACTCATAAAAAAGGATGCGGAAGCAGGATTCCGCGGAGACCCTGCGGCAAGAAGTCAGCATGAAATAATACTGTGCTACCCTGCCCTTAAGGTACTTGCGGTTCACAGGGTGGCCCACCTTCTCTTCACGGAAGGTGTTCCCCTCATTCCCAGGATGATGAACGAGCTCATGCACCGGGAGACAGGCATAGACATCCACCCCGGTGCGGCTATCGGGGAAAGTTTCTTCATTGACCATGGCACGGGTGTGGTAATCGGGGAGACAACGGTAATAGGCAATAACGTCAAGCTCTATCAGGGCGTGACCCTCGGTGCGCTTTCATTTCCGAAGGATGGCTGCGGCATGCTCCTTAAGGGCGCGAAACGTCACCCCACCATCGGGAACAACGTCACGATCTATGCAAATGCCACCATCCTCGGTGACATCACCATAGGGAACAACACCACTATAGGTTCATCGGCGTGGATCAAAACCTCAGTCCCACCGTTTTCACGCGTAATGATCCCCGATCCCGAAGTAATAATCACTGAGAGGATTCACAGGACCTGAATTCCCTTTCGGTGAGGATTTTCATCGTTATGAAGCTGGCAAGTCCGCCCACCAGGTTGCTTATCGGCTCTGCTGCCACGACACCGTCAGCTCCGAGAAATACGGGAAGGATAATTGTCAGGGGCACCACTATGATTATCTTCCTGAAAAGCGAGAAGAATATCGCCTGCTTCGCCTTGCCGAGGGCCACGAACGT
>JBJEWN010000223.1:0-3028 GCA_051885075.1 Bullifex sp. | reverse complement strand
ATGTATCGGCATCGCATCTGTCATCCATGACACTCTGATAAACAAAGCCTTCTGATGCCAGCAGGATCGTCTTATACATCATCTTAAGATCAGTTCCTTCCCTGAATGCTTCAGTGTGAAGCTGTGCTGAAAAGTTCCTGCCGCTTTTCATCACTTCCGCTCTGTAACTGTCATGAATGCGCTCACGGACATCCCCGTCTGTTTCGTAATAGGCTCTCAGGATGAATCTGTATATATCCGGATACTTCCTCATTA
The DNA here is from genome assembly GCA_051885075.1 of Bullifex sp. Classification (GTDB taxonomy): domain Bacteria; phylum Spirochaetota; class Spirochaetia; order Sphaerochaetales; family Sphaerochaetaceae; genus Bullifex. The sequence continues at coordinate 2,773 of JBJEWN010000223.1, read as the reverse complement.
TCTCAGCTTTGGCATGAAGCCCACGTTCCAGAGTATCGAAAAAAGAAATATCAGGTGAATCACAGTCATTGCTTTTCAGATATTCCTCAGTCAGCTCAGCAGCATGGTTCCACAGTGCCATATAAAGATCGGCTTTATTTCTGAAATAAAAGAATATGAGCGACTTGCTCACTCCCGCCTCATCTGAAAGTTCTCTCATGTTTGCTTTACCATACCCCTTTTCGGCAAAGAGGCGGTATGCTGCCGTAAAGAGTTTCTTTTTCACTTTCTCATTGATTTTTCTGTCCATGAAGTCAGTATCTTCCCGCTGACCGGAAAACAGAAGGGGTAAATTTCAATAAAATTATTGATTCATTACCCGATATCTGCTTTAATACATAGGACCGCGTCCGTCGGACCGGATTTTCCGGCAGGGTGACCTGCTGAGATACAGTGTTAGGGGCTGAAATGTTTTTCAGCGTTAAGTCAGGAGGATTATTACTATGGCAGTAGTAACCATGAAAAGCCTGTTGGAATCAGGCGTACACTTTGGACATCAGACAAAGAGATGGAATCCAAAGATGGATCGTTTCATCTTCACGGAAAGAAACGGTATTCACATCATCGACCTTCAGAAGACCAGTGCATGCATCGTTGAAGCTTACGAAGCAGTCCGCGCTCAGGTCAAGAACGGTAAGACAATCCTTTTCGTAGGAACAAAGAAGCAGGCACAGCAGACAATCGAGCAGGAAGCAAAGCGCTGCGGCATGCCTTATGTCAACAACCGCTGGCTCGGCGGTATGCTTACAAACTTCTCAACGATCAAGAAGAGCATCGCCCGCCTTAAGAAGATTGAGAAGATGGAAGCTGACGGCACATTCGATTCACTCACAAAGAAGGAAGTAGCACTCCTTACAAAGGAGAAGACAAAGCTCGAGAAGAACCTTGGCGGTATCAAGGACATGAAGGAGCTTCCCGGTGCACTCTTCATCATCGACACAAAGAAAGAGGCTCTCGCAGTAGCAGAGGCCAAGAGACTCGGAATTCCCGTTGTCGCTGTCGTCGATACGAACTGTGACCCCACCGATATCACATACCCCATTCCCGGCAACGACGATGCAATCAGGGCAATCTCACTCTTCGTTGAGATCATTGCCAATGCAGTCATCGATGCTGACAACGAGACAGGCATCCAGATCATCGAGTCTCTCGGAGACGAGGATGAGGCTGCAGCAGTCGAAGCTGCTCCCGCTCCCGACAAGGACGAGGAAGCTGAGGCTCTTGAAGACGAGTTATACACAAAATAAGGAGATTACAAATGGCTATCACAGCATCTGATGTAAAGAAGCTCCGTGACATCACCGGAGCAGGCATGATGGACTGCAAGAAGGCCCTTAACGAGGCAAACGGCGACATGGTTCAGGCTGAGAAGATCCTTAAGGAAATGGGTCTTGCCGCTGTTGCAAAGCGCCAGGACAGGGCAACCGAGAACGGTCGTGTTTTCGTTGACACCGCTGAAGGAAAGGCAGTTCTCCTCGAGCTCTCCTGTGAAACTGACTTTGTTGCCAAGAATGATCAGTTCAAGGCTCTCGGTGAGGAAATGTGCCGCGTGATCCTTGCAAAGGGTTATACCGAGCCCAATGAAGAGCTCAAGGGCATGGTTGACGGTCTCATCGCAATCATCAAGGAAAACATGGCAATCAAGAGAATCAGGGTCATCACACTCCCTGAAAACGGTTATGCAGCCACATATCTCCATGGTGAAGGTTCCGTTGCAGTCGTCGTAGGCTTCGCAAGCGACAATCCTGCTGCTTTCGAAAATGAGGCAGTCAGGGAGTTCACACACGACTGTGCACTTCACGTTGCCGCATTCAAGCCCCAGTTCCTCAGCACTCAAAGCGTGACAAAGGAGTACGAGGCTGAACAGCTTTCCATCTTCAGGGCTCAGGTAGCACAGATGGACAAGCCCGAGAAGGTTCTCGAAGGCATCGTCAGAGGAAAGCTCAACAAGCTTTACAGCGAAGTCTGTTTCCTCAACCAGCCGTTCGTCAAGGATGACTCAATGAGTGTTTCCAAGAAGATGGCTGAGGTTGCAAAGGCAGCAGGATGCAAACTTTCCATCGTTTCCTGCGACTACTACCAGGCCGGTGTTGAAGGCTGAGGAGGAGTGATGCAGACTGTACTCGACAACTGTCAGGACAGGATGAAGAAGTGTGTTTCTTCACTTGAGACTGAGTATCAGGCCATGAGGACCGGTCGTGCCAGCGCTTCCCTCTTTGACAGGATCAAGGTTGATTACTATGGTTCGGAGACTCCTCTGAACCAGGTAGCCTCGATCAGTGTCCCCGAGGCAAGACTCGTGGTAATCCAGCCCTGGGACAAGAGCGTGCTTCCTGCCATTGAAAAGGCAATCCAGAAGAGCGAGCTCGGTCTTAATCCCAATAACGACGGCAAGCTTATCCGCATCAGCTTCCCTGCCCTCACGGAGCAGAGAAGAAAGGAGCTGGCAAAGAGTGCAAAGCAGACAGCGGAAAGTGCACGCGTGGCAATCCGCAACGTCCGCCGCGATGCGATGGAAGAGCTGAAGAAGAAGCAGAAGGCTTCTGAAATCAGTGAGGACCAGCAGAAGGACGGAGAGACTAAAATCCAGAAGATGACGGACAATGCCATCGCTGAAGTCGCCCGTGTAGCGGAAGCAAAAGAAAAAGAGATAATGGAGATCTGAAGCATATGAGTGAGAAGGGACTTCACCTCGGACTTATCATGGACGGTAACGGCCGCTGGGCCAGAATGA
>JBJEWN010000222.1:2814-3034 GCA_051885075.1 Bullifex sp. | reverse complement strand
GAAGTTTCGGAAGAACCAGAAGTTTCGGAAGAACCTGAAGTTTCGGAAGAACCTGAAGTTTCGGAAGAACCTGAAGTTTCGGAAGAACCTGAAGTTTCGGAAGAACCAGAAGTTTCGGAAGAACCAGAAGTTTCGGAAGAACCTGAAGTTTCGGAAGAACCTGAAGTTTCGGAAGAACCTGAAGTTACGGAGGAACCCGAAGTAACGGAGGAACCTGAAG
>JBJEWN010000222.1:0-2714 GCA_051885075.1 Bullifex sp. | reverse complement strand
TTACAGAGGAACCTGAAGTTACAGAGGAACCTGAAGTTACAGAGGAACCTGAAGTTACAGAGGAACCTGAAGTAACGGAAGAACCTGAAGAAGCTGATGAGCCTGATACAAGAAAGGAAGCTTATCAGGGCGATCTCTTCAGTGATGCCGCTGTTGAACCAGAGGAAGGACCTGTTCTGCCGCCTATGTTGAAAGACATACTTGAGCTCCTCGGTGATGACCACTGTGAGGCTCTTGAGAACTTCATTGATGAAGTTGACGAAAATGTCCTTGATACCTTCGTTTCAGCGGTGAACCAGTGTCTGAGCGTTCAGAGAAATGATCGAAAGGACAAGATGTTCACGATCTTCGACTACCAGATGTCGGTTGTCGTTGCCCTTGAAAAGAGACTGGACGAGCTCAGGATCAATGAGCTGAGGAACAATGTCGGAGGTGTCATGCTTTCACAGGATGCCACAAGCTGGACAAGCCTGACTCTGACTTTTGATGAGGAGATGCATCTGAAGGCCGCATCCCAGGAAGTCATCACACCGAGAGTGTTCAGTACCTATGACTGGAAGATAGTCAGGGTTATCGGGACAAAGCTTAAGAACAGGACATGATGGACAGATACGAATTCACAAAGAATCTGATAAAAAGGGCAGGTGGATTCCTGCTTTCACACAAAGCAGAGCGCACCAGGGTCTTTGACAAAAGTGCAAACGACTACGTGACACAGGCTGACAGGGAGTGCGAGTCCCTCATCACTTCAGCAATCCGCAAAGCTTATCCTGCGGATGGGTTTTACTGCGAGGAAAGCGGGGAAGAAAACGGTAGCTCAGGGTATACATGGGTAATAGATCCGATTGACGGAACCGTGAACTACATGAACACTTTCCCTCTTTACACGATCTCAGTTGCACTCTGCATGGGTGCTGAAGCAGTCATGGGGTGTGTGTACGTTCCTGAGTATGACGAGCTCTTTTCCGCAGCAAAGGGAAAGGGTGCATTCCTGAACGGAGAGATGATACATGTCAGTGAAGAGCCGGATATGAAGCATTCACTTGCACTGTGCGTTCCCCCTCACAGGATGCATGAGCAGCTTCCATATTACATGGAACGCTATGACAGGGTTCTTCGTGCCGTTTCCGACATCAGGTCGATCGGCTCAGCAGCGCTTTCACTCTGTTATGTGGCATCAGGAAGATGCAGCATCTACTATGAACTGGGGCTTCACGCCTATGATTTTGCCGCAGGCGCCCTGATCCTCAAGGAAGCGGGCGGATGTTTCAGATATGAGAGAAGGGGAGAAGTGATGTATGACATCAAGGCATCATGTCCCCAGTTTCATGAAAGGCTTCTGGAGATGACCAGGTGATAAAAGCAGTACTGTTTGACCTTGACGGCACTCTCTTCGATTCATCCAGCGGTATCTTCCACACCGCAAACCATACGATGAGAGTGCTTGGCTTTGATGAATGCCATGATGAAAAACAGCTCAGAAAGTTCGTGGGACCACCCCTGCGGGAGTGTTTCCGCATTACTTTCGGAACTCAGGAGCAATATCTTGATAAGTGTGTCGAGGTTTACCGTGAGGAGTACAGGAAGACCGGTATGCACATGTGCTATCCCTATCCCGGCATCATTGATTGTCTTAAGTGGCTGAAGTCACATGGGATAAAAACCGGGGTGTGTACCCTTAAATACGAAACCCTGGCCCGTGACATCATCGTCGAAAAGGGGATGGCCGAACTTTTTGATGCTGTGTACGGAACCGACAGTGCAGGAAAGATCACGAAGGCCGATTCCATCAGACGGGCAATTGAAAGACTTGGGATCGATAAATCAGATGTTCTTATGGTCGGGGATACAATGAATGACCTTCAGGGAGCAGAGGATGCCGGGGTGCTTTTTGCCGGATGTACATGGGGTTTCGGTTTTGAGAAAAAAAGTGATGTTAAAATGGGCTTCCCCGTAGAATCAACAGCTGATATAATCGATTTTGTAAGAAAGGAGAATAACATTATGGAAATCAGGAAAATCAATACTTCCGCAGCACCCGCTGCAATCGGACCTTACAGCCAGGCTGTCCAGTACGGTGACATCATCTTCTGCTCAGGCCAGATCCCAATCGTGCCTGAAACCGGTGCGGTTCTTGAAGGAACAGCCGCAGAGCAGGCCGCTCAGTGCTTCAGAAACATTTCAGCAGTTCTTGCCGAAGCAGGAACAGATCTTGCACATGTCGTGAAGGCGACAGTTTTCCTCAAGGACATGAATGATTTCGTTCCTGTCAACGGCGTTTATGCAGATGCATTCAAAGACAGCGCGGTTCTTCCCGCACGCTCCGCAGTGCAGGTCGGAAAGCTTCCCAAGGATGTGAAGGTTGAAATCGAAGTCATCGCAGTGAAATAATCGCTCAGGTGAAATCAGCGAACACGGCGCCCGTTGCCTTCTGAAGGTCAGCGGGCGTCAGTTTTATCTGAAGACCGCGTTTTCCCGCACTGACATGGATGAAGGACTCAAGTTCGGCAACTGCCTCTATGAAGGTCGGATACTGCCTGATCATCCCAAGCGGTGAACAGCCGCCCCTGATGTATCCCGTGTACTTCAGCAGAAGATCAGTCTTCAGCAGTTCCAGCTCCTTCTCGCCGGTAAGGTTCCTGGCTTTTTTCAGGGATACAGTGAACTCTGCAGGAGTCACGAACACATAGAGCCGGTTCGATGAACCCTTCATG
>JBJEWN010000221.1:0-13359 GCA_051885075.1 Bullifex sp. | reverse complement strand
AAATTGCATAAAAATTCATTTTTAAAGACTGGTTCAGAGTTTTGCAATTTCCTCATGCATATTGATTTTAAGAGTGAAAGTGCAAATAAGCCTGTTTCAAAGTGCAAAAACTGCACTTTGGAAGAACTTGCTATTATAAAGGAAATTGCAAAGAATCCATCGATTACACAGAAAGAATTGGCAGGAATCATTGGGAAGTCAGAAAGAACTGTCAAGAACAGAACTGTGGAAATGCAGGAGAAAGGATTAATTGTCCGCGAAAACGGAAAACAGAAAGGCAGGTGGAGGGTCCTTGCTGAAATCTGACTGACTGAAGGGCACGGAAGAAAAGCAAGCCTGTCTTGCATCTCTTTCCTCATATAAGGTGCCTGCAGTGTTTTTACTTCGGCGTGGCTGTAGTTAACAGGTACCGGCATTCAATGGATGATAAGGATTATCTATGTAGTTTTCCTTTCCACAATTTCCGGCTCTATCTTGATTGTCTTGGTTACTCTTTTCCCTTCCAGGACATCCAGGATGCTGCGAACTGCAAGCATGCTGGTGTCATAGAGCATGTTATCGATGCTTGAGAGGGGAGGAATGCTGAATTTGGCGTAACTGCTGTTGTTGAGGCCGAATACCGCAACCCTGTCCGGAACGGGTATGGAGAGCTCATAGAGGGTATGGAGTCCGACCAGGGCCATGAAGTCCTCAGAGAATATGATGCCGTCGGTTTCAGGATTTGAAGTGAATATGTTTTTGGTTGCCTGAGAGATTTCCTCGATGGAATCACCGGAGATGATGACGTTTCCCGTTCCGTCACTGCAGTACTTACGGATACCTTCCATGAAGCCCTCCGCCTTCATGGTGTTGCTCGGTGTGATGTGGTTGTTGATGAATACAAGATGACGACGGCCTTTTTCAGTCAGTATCCTGACTGCTTCACAGACACCCGAACGCTCATCCGTTATTATGTTGTATATGTTATCTCCTGAGAGCATTCCGTTGCAGAGCACGACCGGAATGTTGGGTATCGTCTCGTTTATGGCATTCTGCACTTCACTGTTCTGATAAATCGATCCGATGAGGATCACGGCTTCAACCTTGCGCTGTCTTAACAGCTGGATGTAGTATGCCTGTTTTTCAGGATCGGTTCCCGTGTTGTATATGAGGCATGAGTAACCTTTTTCCGAGAATTCCTGCTGAATGTAGTACACGCCTTCAGTGTAGTGCGTCGTCCTGATGTCGGAGATCAGAACTCCGATCATCCTGGAGGATTTGCTGACGAGACTGCGGGCTGTATCGTTGGGAATGTACTTATACTCTTTAAGAAGCTTCTGTACCTTTTCCCTTGTTTCCTTTTTAATATATGGGTAATTGTTTATCACACGGGAGACGGTGGATGTTGAAACACCTGCCTTTTCCGCTATCTCATATATCGTTGCATTCTGCATGGTCATTTCCCTTATTACGTTTTATTCATAATACACTGAAATCAATCGGTTTTCATCACTTGATTACTGATATAACGGCAGGAAGTGTAACGAGTGACAGTATCATGCTGACCATAAGTGTCTTATTCGCAAATACGGCGTCCCCGCCGTATTTCTTCGGCAGGATCACGTTGAATGAGCCGATGGGGAGTGCCGACATCGTAACGCACACCATCTGTGCCTGGGGAGAAAGAACCGGCATAAGGGATAGAAATACGTAAAGGATTGCAGGATATACGATGAGCTTCATGGCGCATACCAGGTATGACACTTTATCCGTGAAGATGTCCTTTAACTTTACTCCGATGAAGCCTGCTCCGATTATCATCATCGATACGGGAGTCGTGCATCTGCCAACTGATGAAAGCACGTCTGCAATAGGAACGGGAAGCCTTATCCCTGTAAAGTAAAAGATGTTCGAGAGGATTACCGCACCCATGCACGGGGATGCGATCTTCTTCAGGAACTCCTTTCCATTAAGGGCTTTCCCCGTAAAGAGCATGATACCGATACTGAACATGAACGGATTGAAAAAGAGTTCAAAGCCCAAAGCTACCTGGAATCCTTCAGCTCCCCAGAGCTTCTGCACGAGCGGATACCCGATGAAAGCGGAGTTTGCAAATATGGTTGAGGTTATCGCAACGCTCTTCTTTTCAGGTGCAACCGGTAACCTTCTGAAGATGATGTATGATATTGCAAGACCTGTGAGGAAGTAGAAAAAACTCAGAACCATCGCAGATATGATGTCCTTTCCCTGCGTGGGGTCAAAGCTTCCCGATGCAGAGGACATGATCGCACATGGCAGCAGGACGAGTATCAGAAGATCGGAGAGTTTTTTTGAAAACTGTTCCGTCATTATACCCGCCTTTCCCGCAAGGTATCCCACTGCTATGAGCAGTATGATTTCAGCAAAACATTCCAGAAGCAGGTCAATCATTCAATGCACCCATCAGATATCAATGTCATATCCCTTATTCCTGCAGTATTCGGAATAATTACCCATCGTCCAGGCATCAAGCCCGTTTCTGAACTTCTTTCTTATGATTTCCTCATCAGCCTGTCTCTTAAGGGCTCTCTCAAGTGTTACTTCCGCAATTTCAATGGGGATCACGACGACTCCGTCGTCATCACCAATGATGATGTCACCCGGCCTTACGATCTGTCCTCCGATTGAGATCGGATGATTTACCGTTCCGAGTTCATTCTTTACAGTCCCAGTGACGGAGTGCCCTTTGCAGAAGATGGGAAACCCCATTTCCTTAATCGTGTTCCCGTCCCTGACACCTGAATCGAGAACTACTCCTTCCATTCCCTTTGCCTTGCAGAGTGTCGTGCAGCAGTCACCGAACGGTCCCTGATTGGGATTCCCGCCAAGGGTTCCGACAAGGACATCTCCCGGCTTTGCAATGTGCATTGCGGCATGGAGGGTGAGGTTGTCAAGAGGCTGACACTGGCAGGTGAGGGCAGGGCCGCAAAGCTTCATGCCGGGATAGAAAGGATGTATTGCCGGATCGAGATAGTTCTTCCTGTCCATACTCTCATGCGCCGATGCAACAGAGACTTCCCTGAATGCACGGATGAGCTCTGGATCAGGCCGTCTGAAATCAGTAATGATCTGTTTCATTGAGTTCTCCTTTTGTCCAGTAATCATAAAATGGCGAAATACGGAATGCAAGAGATTTTACAATCGATTTCAAAAATATTTCAATACAAACCGGTTTGCTTGATGAATAAAATGAAGGTGCGTCATGAAGAACATTGAGATGAATAAAAATATTTAGTGAAAATAAAATATTTTAATATAATAAAATATAAATATAAAACCAGCAAAATCACTTCCATCTGAAAAATTTCTGTTGCAATGTACATGGCGTGGGATATAATGAAAACGTGATTGCACACGATTGCAAAAAAGGAGTCAGCAATGCAGTTCAGAAACCCTGCCAAAGAGAAATATCGGAAACATGAACCGATCATGACCGCGATGATGCGGTTTTCACATCCCGCACTTGCGGAGATCATGGTACGTGCCGGAGCTGAATCCGTATGCATAGATAATGAACACTATCCATTTACCGATGAGGAGATCGTGAACATCTGCCGCGTTGTACGAGGTCTTGGTGCCGAATGCGTGATGAGACTTGGGGAAAAGTCCCTTCCTGCAATATACCGTGCAATGGACATGGGACTTGATGGAGTACTGCTTCCCAATGTCGAGACTGCAGAGGAAGCGCAGATGATAGTAGATGCGGTTAAGTATCCTCCTGTGGGAAAGAGAGGCTGCTGTCCCATCACCAGAGGTGCTGACTACGGAGTCGGTGTCACACCCACTGAGTATTATGAGAAGATCAACGATGTCACGACGGTAGGTATCATGATCGAATCGAAGAAGGGTTATGAAAACCTTGATGAGATCATGGCAGTTAAGGGCATAGATTACTTCACGATAGGACCTTCCGATTTCTCGGGTTCATTCGGAAAGCCGGGCCAGGCTTCAACCGATCCTGAGATAAAGGCTGCCATGAAGGACGCTCAGGATAGGATGATGAAGGCAGGTTACACTGTCGGTTCAATTGCATACACTCCCGAGCAGACAAAAGCTGCGGTCTCAACCGGTAAGACATTCCTCAATGTCGGCTCTGATCTTCAGATGCTGACAAAGTCCTTCAGGGCACACATTGACGGTGCAAAAGCCGCAATTGAGGCATCCGGCATCGAAGTAACCGGCAATACCCCGCTTGAGTGCCTGAGGAGGAATGAACCCGTCCTGATGCCTTTCATGCGCATTGCCGAACCCGCGATCGCTGAAATCATGGTAATGAGCGGAACGGATTTCCTCATCATCGATGATGAACACTTCCCATTCTCAGACAAGGATATCTTCAACTGTATCGCGGCAGCTCATGCCCATGGCGGTAAGGTAATAGTGCGCCCGCACGACAAGTCAAAGTCAGCGATCGGAAGAATTCTGGACATGGGTGCTGATGGCATCATGGCTCCTCAGGTCAATGACCATGAGGAAGCGGAGAGGATAATAAAGTCCGTTAAGTACGGTCCTGTCGGTTACAGGGGACTCTGCCCGATAACTGCAGGTGCGGACTATGGTTTCGGACACAGTGCCGATGAATATGCCGGAACCGCAAATGAAAGAACAGTGGTTGGCATCATGATCGAGACCAGGAGTGCCGTTGAGGACATTGATGCCATCCTTTCCTTTGACGGTATCGATTACATTGCAGTAGGTCCGTCCGATATTTCCGCATCCTACGGAAAACCCGGTCAGTACGATGATCCTGAGATCAAAGCAGTGCTTGAAAGCGTGTATGATAAGGTCATTGCGGCAGGAATTCCCCTCATGGGTATGCCTTACAGTGATGAACAGGTCCTCCCTGTACTGAAGAGGGGTATGAGGGTTCTTAATATCGGTTCCGATGTCCAGTACATGATCTGGGGATGGAATAAGCTCATTGAAGATACGAAAAAGGCAATTGAGGAGGCCGGAAAATGATTGCCTCCGAATACAGGCGGGCTCTTAAGGAAAGAAAGCCTCTTGTCTCTGCGATGGTCCGCTTTCAGTCTCCCGTCTATGCATCAGTACTCGCAAAGGCAGGTGCCGATGCGATCACGATTGATGATGAGCACTATCCCTTCACATCGGAAGACATCAGGAACATTGTGACCGCAGTTCATGCAGAAAAGGCTTCCTGTATTGTACGTACGGGAAAGAAAAGGCCTGATGCCATATACCGCATCCTGGACATGGGAGCTGACGGAATCCTCATTCCCAATGTGGAAACTGCTGAGGAGGCGGGGATGGTGGTTGATGCAGTCAGGTATCCACCGCTTGGTAAGCGGGGCTGCTGCCCGATAACAAGGGGTGCTGCGTTCGGTATCGGACAGGATCCCGTAAGTTACTATGAGAGAAAGAATGAAGAAACTGTGGTCGGCCTCATGATAGAATCGAAGAAAGGTTATGAAAACCTTGATGAGATCATGGCTGTTCCCGGTATAGATTTCTTTGCGATCGGACCATCTGACTTCTCCGGCTCCTTCGGAAAACCGGGGCAGGCAGCCACAGATCCTGAGATCAGGGCAGCTATGAGTGATGCCTACCGCAGGATGATCCTGAAAGGGTACTCAGTTTCAGGCCTTTCATACACACCTGAAGCGGCAGAAGCCAATCTTGCTTTCGGAAAGAACATCCTTAACATCGGATCTGATCTCCAGATCCTGTCCCGTGAATGGAAGAGTCATGTTGAAGGCGCGAAAGCTGAGCTTCTGAAACTCGGATATGAATACTCATCCCATGACTTCGCATCAAGAGTCAGAAGCAGAAAGCCGTGTCTCCTTCCATACCTCAGGATCGCTGATCCCGCCGGTGCGGAGCTTGCCGTGCTTTCAGGGGCGGATGTGCTTGTCCTTGATGACGAACACTTTCCATTCACGGATGATGACATCGTCGCAATTACCGATGCCATACACTTTCGGGGCGGAAAGGCCCTTGTGAGGGTCCATGACAAAAGCAGGAGCTTCATCAGGAAGATGATAAACCTCGGTGCTGACGGCATCATGGCACCTCAGGTTATGGACTATGAGGAAGCACTGTACATAACCGAATCAGTTGAGGTAAAGGATGGGGAAAGACCCATTACGGGAATAATGGTGGAAACAAAGAGTGCGGCTGAGGACATCGACCGTATCCTTACCATCCCTGAAGTCGATTACATCTCGGTAGGGCCCTCGGACATTTCAGCATCCTACGGAAAGCCGGGCCGGTATGACGATCCCGAGATAAAGGCCGTGATGAACATGCTCTGGGATAAGATCAGCGCATCCCATGTGGCACTGGCAGGCCAGTGCTACTCAGATGAAAAGATTGCTCCCGCAATTGCCGACGGAAAGACGATGCTCAACATCGGTTCCGATCTGCAGTTCCTGATCTGGGGATCATGCAGTCTCATTGAAAAAGTCAGAAAGGTAATCAATGGATAAGGACAGACTCAGGGATACTCTTCTGAAGAAGAGTCCCTTCATCATCGGAATGACACGTTTTTCAGACCCGCGCTTTGCAGGCTTAATGGCTGAGTGCGGGTATGATGCGGTGTGCATTGATGATGAGCACTATCCTTTCACTGAGCGTCAGAAGACTGCCATCATCAGGAGTGTGCATGCAAACGGTGCCTCGTGCCTCCTGAGGATCAGTGCGGGGACACACGATGAAGTGTACAGGGCACTGGATATGGGCCTGGACGGGGTATATGCGCCCCATGTGAGCACAAAGGCTGAAGCTGAAGTGATACTTTCTTCTTCAAAGTATCCGCCCATGGGAAAGAGAGGGTGCTGTCCCATAACTGCCGGTGCTGACTATGGGTTTTCATCTGATTACGAAAAGTCAAATGAACGGATCGCGGTTTTCATGATGATCGAGACAAAGGAAGGGTATGAGAATCTGGATGAAATCCTCTCGCTTCCCGGCATTGATGTCATAGCCATGGGGCCGTCCGACTTCTCGGCCTCGTACGGGAAACCGGGAAAGGCATCCGATCCGGAAATAAAGGCCGCGATGGATGATGTCTATAAAAAGGCCAGGGCGGCAGGAGTCATCTGTGAGACTTTTGTCTCATCCCCTGAGGATGTGACTGAAGGACTTAAGAAGGGTGATGTATGCCTTTACTGTGACTCAGACCAGCAGATGTGGCAGAAAGTGCTGAGAAGGTACAGAACATCTGAACCCTTCATGGTTACCCTGACCACCACTGATCCTGCCGCTGCTGAAACAGCGGCCCTGGAAGGTGCTGATATTCTCTTCGATTACTCAGCCGGTGCATTCGATCCCGCACGGTTTTCAATGCTGGCCCGGACGGTACACGGCAGGTGCTGTAAGTGTTTTGTTCTTTTAACCGGTTCTGAAATCGATTGCGTAAACTATTTCTTCCGTCTTGGAGCAGACGGTGCAGTGATACGTGAAAGCGATCATGACACCATCCTCCTTAAGGACGGGACTTCCCGTAGGGGAAGAGTGAACATTATTGGAAATGATCTTGAACTGATGAAGGAAGGTTTTGCTGAATACCTTTCCCTGATCAGGGCAGGGATCAGATAGAAAAGGAGAAAAGTATATGAAGAAGGTTTTCCTTGCACTGTTACTCGTATGTGCCGTTGTCTCAATGGCATTCGCAAACGGCGCTGCTGAATCTGCAGCATCCAGCTATCCTGAAAGAACGATTTCCCTTATCGTTCCAGCAAAGACAGGCGGTGATGTCGATCAGGTTGCAAGAATACTTGCCGCAGAACTCTCAAAGGAACTCGGAGTCAATGTCGTCGTGCAGAACATGGCTGAGAACGGAGGCAACATCGGTATACAGCACGTCCTCACACAGGATGCGGACGGCTATCAGTTCATGCTCTTCAACGGCACCTATTTCACGGGTATCGTTGCAGGTAAATACAGTCCGTCAATCGATGAGAATCTTTCAATCGTCTGCACGGCAGCAAAAGCTGACAACCAGATCCTCGTAGTCGATGCAAAAAGCGACATCACCACGGCAAAGGATATGGCCGAGAAGATCAAGGCCCAGCCCAATACCGTAAAGTTCGCGGCAACACTCGGCTCACCCTCACAGTTCCATGCCGTTGCGACCGAAAATGCCGCAGGCGGTAAGTTCAGGAAAGTCGACGTCGCATCAGGTTCCGATAAGCTTGTCGCACTCCTTTCCGGAGAGGTTGATGTGGTTTCCTCAACCCAGAGTCTGGTAAAGGACTATGTGAAGCAGGGTAAGATCGCGATCGTTGGTTCGATCTGCTCTGAAAGAAGTGATCTCTATCCCGATACACCGACCTTCAAGGAACAGGGCTATGACCTTGGACCTGACTTTGCAGCAACCTACATGATCATGGCAAAGACCGGAACGGACAAGGCCATTACCGATAAATTCGCCGATGCAGTAAAGCGCGTGATGGAGAATCCTGAAGCACTTGAAACACTGAGAAACCTCGGTTACACACCTGCAGTCAGAGTAGGGGAAGAAGCCGTTGAGTGGAAGAAGAATGCATTTGAGAGCTTCAACAGCATGGCTGATGCGATCAGGAACGATAAGTGGTGAGATAAAAGGATAAGGAGAGCGGGCTATGAAAAAGTATCCGATCATCGAACCGATCCTGATAGTAATCTTCGGGATAGCGGTCATCATAATGTCATCTCAGATCCAGACAGTGGTTACGTCGATTGCGATCGGGCCTGATTTCATGCCGCGCCTTATCGGTATCATCTTCGTGATCCTGGGCCTCGCGCTTGTGCCTGAGGCCCTGAAGAAGCAGAGAGCGGTGGCAGCCTCCGCCGCTCCTGCCGATGAAGTGACGAAACTTACCGGAAAGCAGCTCATGCAGAAGTACATGCACTTCATCATCTGGGCACTTGCGCTTGTATATGCCCTGCTGATGAAACCCCTCGGCTTTCTTGCGGACTCAATCCTTTTCATGTCCGTAAGCATGTATCTGCTGACGATGAGGGAGGAAAAGAGGAACTGGCCTGTCATAATCCTGGTTTCCATCATCGTCCCGACCGCTGTCTACATCATTTTCAGGCAGAAATTCTATCTGATGCTGCCTATAGGACTCTGTAAGTACATCCCGCTTAAGATTCTGAGATAAGGAGGTCATATGGAATATTTTGCTCAGGGCTTCATGTCCCTTTTAAATCCGACAAGCCTGCTGCTCATCGGAGCGGGAACACTGCTCGGTATCATATTCGGAGCCCTTCCCGGGCTTAATACTGCAATGGCAGTATGTCTCTGTCTTCCGCTTACATTCGTGCTTGACCATGTGAACGGAATTGCCATGATAATGGGTATCTTCATCGGAGGCGTCTCAGGCGGACTCATAAGTGCAATCCTGCTGAACATTCCGGGAACAGCCGCTTCCATGTCAACATGCTTTGACGGACATCCGATGGTGAAAAACGGACAGGCATCAAGGGCAATGGGAATAGGTATATTCTATTCGTTCATGGGAACCCTCATCGGAATGGCCGCACTCATCACCATTTCCCGGCCAATGGCCAACGTCGCGCTTCACTTCCGCTCAGTTGAGTACTTTGCCATCTCACTCTTTTCACTGACAATGATGGCATCCCTTTCCGGAAAGTCCCTTATAAGAGCACTCATTGCAGGATTCTTCGGGGTTCTTGTTTCCACCGTCGGTATGTCTCCGATTGACTACACTGAAAGATTCACCTTCGGTTCCCTGGCAATGACCGGCGGCTTCAACCAGGTTGCGGTCCTTACCGGTGCATTCGCGATCTCAACGGTAATGCTTAGCGTGAAGAACCCTCAGGACGTAAAGTCCTCAGATTTCAGAAAAACAAAGATGAAGGGATTCGGCTTCACCGTAAAGGAATTCTGCTCCAACTTCTGGAACATGATAAGGTCCGCATTCATAGGTATTTTCATCGGAATCCTTCCGGGTGTAGGTGCAGGTACCAGTAACCTCATCGCATATTCAACCGCAAAGAACACATCAAAATATCCGGAGAAGTTCGGCACGGGCATCATGGACGGTATCGTCGCATCTGAAACCGCGAACAATGCAACCGTATGCGGTGCGATCATACCGCTGCTGACCCTGGGCATCCCCGGAGACATCGGAACGGCGTTCCTGCTTTCCGCACTCCAGATCCACGGCATAAACCCGGGTCCGCTTCTCTTCGACACCAACCCGGAACTCGTCTACATCTGTTTTGCCGGAATCCTTTTTGCCGTGATCTTCATGGTGATCTATGAATACTTCGGCATAAGGCTCTTCACAAAGGTACTGACAATAAGGCAGTACATCCTCCTGCCCACGATCATAATGCTATGCTCTGTGGGAGCATTCGCAAACAGCAACAGAACATTCGATGTGATCTGGCTCATAATCTTCGGCCTCATCGGATATATAATGACAAGAAACGGTTACCCGATCGGACCGATGGTAATCGGTTTCATCCTCGGTTCAAACACCGAGACGAACCTGAGAAGGTGCCTGATGTCCAGTGACACAGGATCAATCACAAGCCTTTTCAGCCCGATCGCATGCGTTTTCTATGCACTTGCAATAGTATTTGTTGTCATTTCCGTAAGAAATAACAGAAAACTGAAGGCAAAGGAATCTGAATGATGAAAATCGTAATTCTTAACGGACAGAACTCCAACCCCGGAGATCTGTCCTGGGATATGTTCACATCCCGCTTTGACGATGTAACAATATATGAAAGGACCGTCACTGAAGCAGAAGCGATCGAAAGGATAAAGGATGCTGACGTCATCCTGGGACCGGAAGTGCAGCTTACCGGAGAAATCCTTTCGACCGATAAGAAGCTGAAATACATCGGATGTCTTTCCACAGGGTACAACATGGTCGATGTGTCTTACTGCCGTGAAAACGGGATCGCACTGACCAACATTCCCTCATACGGGACAGAGATGGTAAGTCAGTATGCGGTTGCGCTTCTGCTTGAGATCTGCTGTCAGGTCGGGCACCACAGTGCTGCCGTCCATGCAGGCCGCTGGCCTGCATCGGGTCGTCACATGTTCTGGGACTTCCCGATCATCGAACTCCTTGGAAAGACTGCCGGGATCATCGGCTTCGGAAGAATAGGGAAAAACACATCACATATCCTTCAGGCCATGGGCATGAAGGTCATCTACAGTGATGTCACGAGATGTGAGGAAGAAGAGAACGAAAAATGCACATATGCATCAAGGGGAGAGGTCCTGAGTTCATCGGATGTCATCTTCCTGCACTGTCCGCTCTTTCCTGAAACACGGAACATGATCAACGCTGAGACGATAGCGATGATGAAGGACGGTGTGATTCTCATTAACAACGCAAGGGGACCCCTTGTCGATGAGAAGGCGCTTTCCGATGCACTTAAGAGCGGTAAGATATACGCGGCCGGACTCGATGTCACCGCAGTGGAACCGCTTCCGCTTTCGAGTCCCCTCATGGATGCCCCCAACTGCTTCATCACGCCTCACATAAGCTGGGTTGCGAAGGAAAGCAGGCTTAGACTGCTTAACATTGCCGCCGATAACCTTGAGTGTTTCCTCAGAGGAGAGAAGAAGAACAGGATCGTATAAAAAAACAGAGGCTGCCGCATGAGGCAGCCCTGCAATCAGTCCTCGTAATCCATGATTACCTTGGACATAAGATACTTTGGATACTCATTGATCCATTTGTCGTGAATCGGCGAAGCGGAATAAGCTTCCAGCGCATCCTTGTCCATGTCGACTATGATCATGAGATCATATCTGTTTTCCATGTCGATGCAGTTTTTATGGGGTGTTACCTTATGAACCCCCTTAACCGTACCTTCCATGCCTTTGAACAGAGCTGAGATCTCATCGGCAAGAGCGGCTTTGTCGCTCACCGTGTCATTGAACTTAACTATCACGTGATGCTGCATGTCATCCTCCTATTGATGATTGTGCACCATAAGGTGATATAAGTCAAATGAAAACGATTGCAATAATCTGTTTTATCTGATTAATAATTTTATTATCAGATATTAAATGAGTAATATAAAGAAGTATTAGTCAGTAATTATCATGATATTACAGATAACGATTACAATAGGGAGGAGAGATGAAGATAGCTGTACTTGGAAACGGAGCGATGGGCTCTCTTTTCGGTTCATATCTTTCGCCAGGCAACGATGTGACGCTGATAGGTGTCATCAGTGAGCAGATAAAGGACATACAGGAAAACGGAACCGTCATCAGGGAGAAGGACGGGGAGAGGCATTTCTATCCAAGGGCTGTAATGAGCGGTGAATATGAGGGCTTTGCCGATCTGGTCATCTGCTTTGTCAAAGGGTACATCACCGAACTGTCCCTTACCCAGAACAGGAACATCATAGGTCCCGATACATATCTTCTCACCTTCCAGAACGGGGCAGGTCATGATGAGGTCCTGAGAAAGTTCACTGATGATAAGCACATCGTGATAGGAACCACACAGCATAACGCATGTGTGGAAAACGGAACCGTGATCCACGGCGGATGGGGCATCAATACCATCGGACGTCCCGATGGTTCCACAGAAGGCCTTGAAGAGATCAGGGCCGTATTCACTTCCTGCGGTTTTGAAACGGAGATATCAGGTTCAGTGATGAAATCCATCTGGAAGAAACTGCTTACCAATACATCCGTCTCAACAGCCACCGCTGTGCTTGGGTGCTCAATGCACCACCTTTCTGAATGTGAATATGCCTGGGCTCTGACGGTAAGTCTCTTTGATGAGTCCATCAGGGTTGCACAGGCAGCCGGGCTCACATTCGACAGGGATGATGAACTCAGGACAATCCGGGATGTGTGTGAGAATGCGAATCCGGGATACACATCCATCTACATGGATGTCAGAAATGGCCGTAAGAGTGAGGTGGACAGGATAAGCGGGTATATCGTCAGCCAGGCAGGCCGGTATGGAATACCGGTCCCGTGTCAGACATTTGCAGTCAATGCAATACATGCACTTGAGAAAATAAACATGGAGGAATAATAATGAAAAACGACTATGAACTTAACGGCCTCAGGGTAGTGGATCTTACCAAGGGGCTTGATCCGAAAACAGAGAGCAGGAGATGCCATCTCTACCGCTTCAACACAGGCGGTCCCATCCCTGATTACCACACAATCATGGATCTCACAAGCCATCTCGGCACCCACTGCGAGTGCCCCTATCACCACGATGATGCCTGGCCCAGTGTGGCAGAGCTTCCGCTCACGACCTTCCTCGGCCGTGCCATCTACGTAAACATCGAGGCTGAACCGAACAGTTACATCACACCGGAACTGCTGGATAAGTTCTGTGCTCCCATAATGAAGAAAGATGACATCGTGATCATCGACTC
>JBJEWN010000220.1:0-3037 GCA_051885075.1 Bullifex sp. | reverse complement strand
CGTTACCATCTCCGGTCCTGACGGATACATTCTTGATGAGAACGGAATAAACACACCTGAAAAGTGGGCATACATGCTCAAGCTCAGGGCTAGCAACAACGATGTGGTGCGCCCCTATGCCGAGAAGTTCGGTGCAGTGTTCGTGCCCGGTAAAAAGCCCTGGGAAGTAAAGGTTGACATGGCATTCCCGTGCGCGATCCAGAACGAACTGAACCTGGATGACGCAAAGGCACTGGTCGCAAACGGAGTGAAGTATGTGGTTGAGACATCCAACATGGGTGTTACCGCCGATGCTGCGGCATATCTCATCGGAGAAAGGATTCCGTTCGCACCCGGCAAGGCCGCGAACGCGGGCGGTGTTGCCGTGTCGGGACTTGAGATGAGTCAGAATGCACAGCACCTCGCATGGAGGGCAGAGGAAGTTGATGATCGCCTGAAGCACATCATGTCCAGCATCCATGCATCATGCGTTAGGGAAGGACGTGAGGACGACGGTTACATCAACTACGTGAAGGGTGCAAATATAGCAGGTTTCAAAAAAGTCGCTGATGCGATGTGTCAGCTGGGCTATTGATATATTTCTCCTTAGACCTGCCTGCAGTCTCATGATACCGGGGACTGCAGGTTCTTTTTTCTCAGCGCTTATCAGAATCTATTCTCGTGAGTGCCAGGGTTGCAAGCAATGCAAACACAAGAACGAAGAGAAGCAGGATGAGCCAGCAGGATGTAAGGTTTGCCGATGTCGAAGCATATGCCTCATTGAAGTTGCTTTCAGCCGTCTTAAGGCAGAATTCCTCAACCCTGTTCTCCCTCTCCATTGTTTCAATGAAGAGTTTAACCGGCTGCATTCCCTCATACTCATAGTCCTTAAGCTTCACGATCTGCTTCCAGATAGATGTCATCGGAAGTGAGTTGTAGCCGCCGAGCGCACAGATTGCGCACATGCCCCACTTTGCGATGGTGAAGCGGGAAATGACCTCAGTCGTCGGGGTGAGCGCGAAGACACCGCCCGAGAACAGCAGCTCGAAGATCAGGATGAAGGGCATCACGGTCATTGCCGCGGTCGTGTTCTTCGCAATGCATGAGATAAGGAGTGACAGCATGTCTGCAGAGTAGGTGATGAGGAAGAATGTGAGCGTTATGTCCACGTAATAAAACGGAGTTATCAGTCCGGAGGAGGGCATATGGATCTTCGTGATCCTGCACACTGCCAGGGTGATGAGCGCCTGCATCAGGCACAGGAATGCCTGATAGATCATATGGGACGTGATGTACGAGGTAAGCTTCATGCCGGCCCTGTGTTCCCTCTTCACGATCTGACGCTCACGGCACACCGACTGGATCGAGTTGAAAAAGCCGTTCCAGATGCATACGCAGGTAAGTGCAAGAGACCCCTTGAGGGTACCTTCCATGTTCACGAACAGGTCCCTGCCGACTGCAAAGGAAACAAGGCCTGCAATGAGGGCAGCCATCGGAACCATCTTCCAGTCATCCATGTAGACGAACATCCTGAAGAATTTGCCCAGGTATATGGGAATCTGCCTGAAATATCCCCTTCTGTCAGTTTTCACCTCTCTCCCTCCCGAATTTTTCGATGAGTTCATCGGCCATGCCTTCACCGCCTTCCTCCTTCCTGTTGATCATGCGGACCATCTCTTCCATGGTGTCCGTGCCGAAGAAGGTGCGTGCTTTTTCAATTTCCCCGCAGTATACGAGTCTTCCCGTCCTTTCCGCATCCTTTGCAAGGATGATGACATCGTCGAAGAGGTCCGCAACACGGTCCGGGGAGTGGGTTATCACTATGACGATCCTGCCTTCCCTTGAGATATCATGCAGTCTTCTCATGAGATCCCGGGCAAGGACCCCGTCCAGACCCGAGTCAGGTTCGTCTAGGATGAAGAGATACGGATCGGCAATGAATTCGGTTGCAATGGAGATACGCTTCTTCTGTCCGCCCGACTGCTTGGAGACGATGTTGTTCTGCACCGCGGTAAGACCGAAGATGTCCATTACTTCCGAGATCTTGGATTTCATCACATCCTTCTTCATGTCTGAAGGAAGCTTGAGCTTTGCCGAGTCGGAAACGGTCCTGATGACGGAGTCATTGTACCTGATGAGGTCCATCTGGGGCACGAAGCCTATCTCGTACTTCATGTCCTCAAAATCCTTATACACATCCCTGCCGTTCAGCGTTATTGTGGCATCTGCCTTCTCAAAGCCGGTTACGGCGTTGAGAAAGGTTGTTTTGCCCGCACCAGAACCGCCGAGCAGCAGGACCATGCGTCCCGGTGCGATGTTCATGTGGATGTCCCTTAAGAGTACCTTTGTTCCCGAAACCGATTTGGCAACCCGCTGCCTGATGTTGATGGTAAGGCCCTCAGCCTTTTCCTCAACATCCCTGTTGGTAACGGCAGCGGCCTTTATAACCCTGTCCTGAATCGTGCTCTTAGGCTGGAACTTCTTCGAAACACCCCAGATCAGGATTACAGGAATGTCAAAGAAGAACAGTACAACCCACCACTTTTTCTTCCCGAACATCTCGCATAGACTTATGTATATCTTAATGATGAAAAGCTTTTCCGTGATTTCAAGTGAAAGTATCACGACCTGGATCGCATAGTACCATGCCCCGGTAAGGTTCAGGAACACTATGAGGCATGCACCTGCCAGGGTAAGTGCCAGGTTCGTAATGTCGAGTAGAAACCAGATCCTGCCCGTGTCCTTTCTGTCAGCACACACTGAAAGGACGTAAAACCTGTATGCCGGAATGAGTGCATGCCACTTTTTCGCACCGCATTTTGCGAATACCTTCCACAGGCCTATGGATGAGAGCACATATGCAATCAGTTCCCAGTAGTTCTGAATATCGCTAAACATAAAAACATTATCAATAAAATGGGAACGGATGTCCATTGTAAACAGGATATTATTACTGTGGTGCCGGAAAAGTCCAAAAGTCGGAAACACCATCAACAATGTCCGTTTTTCAGCGGTAAATCTTGAAATGCGGTTTTTACTGAGTTATTATTTTAGTTGG
>JBJEWN010000219.1:0-3040 GCA_051885075.1 Bullifex sp. | reverse complement strand
AGGTTTCTGAGAACGGCAAGGGATGAACCGAGAACGTAGCCTTCCTTTCCAAGCTGCATGTGAATCATCTTCACTACGCATGTGGCTATGTATGAAAGAAGGACATGTCCCCTGAATGTATCCTCGCTGTGTATCCTGAGGGGAAGGAGCTTGGTGTAGTTCTTCGCGAAGTCAAACACCTGCTCGGCAGCCTGTCTCTGGTAATAGGCGGGAAGGATGTCGTCTATGGAGTATTCCTCTCCTGACAGCACCGCAAATAGTCCTTCTCCCTCCAGGGCATCGAACACCTCGTCATCGGTAAGCTTTTCCTTCGAGGCCTTCTTGAAGAGTTTCCTCTGTTCGTCATTGAGCCTCTCGAGGTCCATGCCGAGGTAGAGCCACGCAGGCTGGTCCTTGCGGGAACCGACGTTCACTTCCTGCTTCTTTATGAACAGATACCTGTCACAGTACCTAACGAAGTTCTCCCTGCTGTCAAGTGTGGATAACTCTTTCTTTATCATGGACTTAAGGTTTGCATCACTGGACTTCACCCTGGTTATGTATCCCATCCTAAGCTTATGGGAATCGTCATAGAAGAAGTCAATGTTGCTCCCGGTACCGTAACCCGCATCTATGATGCATGACTCCACACTGACATTCATCTCCTTAAGATGCAGCATTACCCTTGTAAGGGTTGATGAGTCCACTATGTTTCCCGGTACAGTCATGAAGTAAAGAGGAAGTCCTGTTGATTTCTGTACCACGAATATGAGCCTTATCTCATTGGATACCTTTCCGTTATGGACGTTTATCGCGGTAAGCGGAATCCTTACCTTATTCGGAAGTCCGCTCGAGTCAATGAGTATGTTCATGTCAGGGCTTACATTCTTTTTTACGTAACTGATGTACTCTCTCTGGAATGCGATCTCATTCTCCCTGCCTCCTATTGCAGAAAGCATCTCGCTTATCCTCTGTCCTGACAGATCTGCTTTGGGATAAAGGAAGCGTGCGATGCTGCCGTCAATCCAGCTTACCGCATCACAGTTGGCGAAAGAGGAGAGTATGTAGAAGAGCACTGCGGCATGCAGGGTGTCTGTGTTGGTATATCCGAGTGTGTCCATAACAGCGAACAACCCGCTTTTCTCAAGGAATGCATGCAGGAAGAATGCATCACCGAAGTCATAGCTTACCCTCTGTTTTCCATTGCTCCTCGCCCTTGTTGGAAGAACATAATCATCGGTGACTTTAGAGTATTCTCCCGTATTCACGTCAAAGTGAAACACTCCGCGCTCTTTGCTTTTGTATATTCCCTTCTCCCGATCGATTACAAGACCAAGGTAGGTATATGACACTGAGGTTTTTCTGCCGTTCCTCTTTGAGACCGCGCATGAAGCATACTGCTCCTTATCCCCGTGATAGGAAATGTACATAAAATAATCCTCCTGTGCATATAATATAAGATTATACGCACAGAATAATATAGAAAAATGGTTTTATCAATACATGGAAACAGTCAAATCCCGATATTATCAGGATTTGACTGCCTGTATTTCACTACTGTCATTTTGGTGCTTATAAAAATTCAGTGGGAACTAGAGTTTATTTCATTTTGATGTACTCTATTTATGGTGATGAGAAGTCGTCACCGGCGAATCATGCATAATTAAGTTTTGCCTAGAAGGATTCCGAGGGGCAGATTCTCTAGGCCGATTAGAAAAAAGTTTAAAATCCTAACGCCTATGCCTCCCTGAGATATCTCGTAGGAGATGTCTTACTCTCCATTAGAAAAAGGAGGGGGTAGGCTCTATGTCAAAAAATAAGCAACCCTCGGTGTCCACTAAGAAGAGTGGACAGAAGCAATCTGCTCCGGATAAAGGCAAGAAGAACAAGCCAAAGATCCACAATAATGAAATCAAAGAGTATTTCAGAAGAAATAAAATATTCGCTGACTTTATTGAAGGTATTTTTTATGACGTAATCCAAATTACTCCTGATATGTTGAGTGAAGCGGATACTACTCTGGAAATGAATGATGAGATTTATAATGAAAAAACACGTATCTGTGTCACCAAAGAACTCATTCGCGATGTTGCAAAGATTGTCACTGATAAAGATGGAAATCAATGCTATATCGGTATCGAAGATCAGTCTTCTTTCGATAAAGACATGTCTGTCAGAGCTGTAATGTATGACTCTATGACACTCAATGGCATGGATGATCATTAC
Organism: Bullifex sp.; assembly: GCA_051885075.1. GTDB lineage: Bacteria > Spirochaetota > Spirochaetia > Sphaerochaetales > Sphaerochaetaceae > Bullifex. The sequence continues at coordinate 835 of JBJEWN010000219.1, read as the reverse complement.
ATTCCTACTATGACTGTGGTGTGTAATTGGAGTAAGAAGAAGATTTCAAACCCCTTAAATCTTTCTTCCATATTTTCATCATCATTCGCCAAACTCTTTGGAAATCATATAATGCAATTAGCTCTTACTGTGTTCAACGTAATAGATTATATTTATAATCAAGATGAATATGGTTTTAAGACAGAGCTTAAAACAGTGTTTGCTTATGTCTCCGGTGCTTTGAATAAAATGAGCATCGAAGAGATTAAAGAACGATGTCCTTGGATTGTTGGGCAGAAGGTTTCAAAACTAGGACTGATGATCATCAACCTATATATGAAGCTGGATATCAATTTTGACGAATTAGATGAGGAGGAAAACTATATGACTATTTATCAAGAAGCAGTTAATAACGCAGCAAAAGCAGCAAAGACAGAGCAGACCTTTGAGCTGGCTTTAAAAAGTTCAAAAGAATTGAATCGTTCTTTTGAAAGTATGCTCGATGTCTTCGGTGTATCTCCTGAAGAGAGAGAAATCTGCATAGAGAAGTATAGGAAAATCGTCGGTTGAATTACCAATTGGGGTGGGGAAGTTTCTTCACCCCATATACTATACAGTGGAGAAATATTTTTAAAATCAAGAATTAAGTTAATGAAACCCGTATAACGACGAGATTTTGTACAGTTTTATTCTTTGATGCCGTGTTATCTTAATAACGCTTTCAGGATTTACAGACTTTTCTTCATTTTATGTGTTGACCTTTTTTCTTCCTTTGTGGTAAGTAAAGTCCAACGATTTTTTAAAGGCTGCGACGAAGACGGCCAGGTAAGATAGCAAAAGCGAGCCGGGTATGGTG
>JBJEWN010000218.1:0-3050 GCA_051885075.1 Bullifex sp. | reverse complement strand
GGGCTTTCAATGGGCTTCGCCGCAAGGGTAGGGCTTTTCAACATCGGAGGAGAGGGACAGTACATCATGGGCATGCTGGCCGCTCAGGCAGTTGCAGTCTGCATTCCCTCTTTCCCGTTCCAGTGGCTTGTGTGCCTTCTTGCAGGTATCCTCGCAGGAGCAGTCTGGGGAGGCATCGTGGGTATTTTAAAGGCAAAGTACAAGGTCAGTGAGGTCGTTGCCACGATCATGCTGAACTACATCGCCCTTTACCTTTCCAGGATAATCGCATTCAGAATGCCCCAGGGACTTACCAACAGAACCTATCAGACGGCACCGATCGCGGCTGACGCGTTTCTTTCCAAGTTCCTGATAACGAACTCAAACCTCAACATAGGTTTCTTCTTCATGATAGCATCTTGCCTCATATACTTCTTCGTCATGGAAAAGACGAAGATGGGATTTGCCTTCAGGGCAACGGGATTCAACATGGACGCAGCCAGATGCTCGGGCATCAATGCGGACCGTGCCATCAGCGTTTCAATGGCAATTTCAGGTGCATTTGCGGGCCTTGCCGGAGCATGCGTGCTCCTCGGAGGTGCATATACCACCGGCCGCATCATCCAGGGCATGGACAACTACGGCTTCATGGGAATCGCGGTTGCGCTCGTCGGTAACAACAGGGCACTGGGAATATTCCTTTCAGGAATTCTCTTCGGCGTTCTGAAGCAGGCGCAGTCCATCATGCAGGGCATGAACATCCCGAAGGAGATCACGTTCATCATCCAGGGACTCATAGTGATATTCATTGCTCTGAGGAGCGGACTTGAACTTGTCAGGGCTTACAGGGCAAAGGTCCTCGTAAGAAAGGAGGTGAAAGCATGATGATCCTGAATTCCATCCCGACGATCATGATGATCGTCGCACCGATTCTCATCACTGCCATCGGAGGCATGATCAGTGAGCGCAGCGGAGTGGTCAACATCGCGCTTGAAGGCCTCATGAGCATAGGCGCGTGCACCGCAGCAAGCGTTCACTGCCTCATGGAAGCGGCAGGGTGCGGCAGATATTCCCTTGCGGTTGCGCTTATCGCAGGCATGGTCACTGCCGGACTCATTTCCATGATTCACGGTGTTGCAGCCATCGATCTTAAGGCAGATCAGACGATATCGGGTACAGGTATCAACCTCCTTGCAGACGGTATCACGGTCTTTGCATGCCAGATCCTCTTTTCCCAGGACAGGTCCAGGGAATTCAAGGTGGGAATGCTTACTGACCGCCTCGGTTTCTATCCCACATTCTACATTGCGATAGTTGTCGTCCTCCTCAGCTGGTTCATGCTTTACAAGACACCTTTCGGAATGCACTTAAGGGCGTGCGGCGAGCATCCTGCCGCAGCTGACAGCGTCGGCATCAATGTCCGCCGTGTAAGGTATGCCGGCGTTCTCATTTCCGGCGTGCTTGCCGGTCTTGCCGGAGGCTGTGTGGTTCTTACCCAGACGATCCAGTTCACTTCATCCCTCATCAACGGACGCGGCTTCATCGCACTTGCAGCCGTTGCCTTCGGACGGTGGACGCCGTGGGGCGTCACGGGAGCTGCCCTTCTCTTCGGAGGAGCACAGGCTCTCTCAGTCCTTTCAACGAACTTCCCGGCCCTGAAGGTCCTTCCTTCGGAGGTCTTCAACATCCTTCCTTACCTCGTGACCCTGCTTGCCCTCGTCATCTTCTCAGGACGTGACTGGGCACCTCAGTCATGCGGTAAGCCTTACAGCAAGAGTTCATCATGACACCGCATAACAGAGCAGAAAGGAAAGATATCGCAAAGCGTGTCCTCCTGCCTGGTGATCCGGCAAGGGCGACCTTCGTTTCCGATGAGTTCCTGACCGATGCCCGTCTCGTTACGGACGTGAGGGGCATCAAGGGTTACACGGGAACCTATAAGGGAATGGATGTAACCGTAATGGCTTCAGGCATGGGAGGAGCTTCGGCAGGCATATACTCATACGAGCTTTATAAGTTCTACGATGTGGATGCGATCGTTAGGATCGGAACATCGGGCGGTCTTCAGAAAGAGCTTATCCCCGGAGATCTGGTGCTTGCCATGAGTGCCAGCACTGACAGCGGATGGGCCCATCAGTACGGCCTTAACGGAACACTTTCCCCCACGCCTGATTTCACTCTTTTCAGGAATGCCGTAAAGTGCGCTGATTCACTTGGAGTGAGATACACTGCGGGAATGGTCTTCTCATCAGACATGTTTTCCTCATACAACGCACTCGGGGAGGATGAGGGGAAGAGATGGGCATCAATGGGTGCACTGGTGCAGGACATGGAAACATATGCCCTCTACTCCACTGCAATGTATCTGAAAAAGAGGGCGCTTTCCATCCTGACCATGACCGATAACTGCGTTACGGGTGAAAGCTTTGAAGACAGCAGGCGCATGAAGGGTAACTCAAACATGATAAGACTAGCACTGGAAACGCTGCTGGAGGATTGTCATGAGTGATGTGAACACACTGCTCATGCACCGGTTTGCGTGCAAAAAGTATAAGGACAAGCCGATAAGCCATGATGATATGGTGTCAATTCTTGAGGCAGGCCGGCTTTCCCCGACTTCATTCGGCCTTGAAGCCTGGACATTCCATGTGGCTTCAAGCAGTAAGCTGCTCTCTTCATGCTTTTATCAGGAAAGCATGAAGACATCCCCCGTCACGGTGGTCGTCACAGTGAAAAGAGCATGTTTCTTCGACCCTGACGGGGCTTTCATAAGAAAGCGGGCTGAAAGGTTTCCGGGAACCGTGGAAGAGTTCATCGACGACTACCGGGGATACTATGAGTTCCTTCGGGACTCAAGCCGTCTTGATGAGTGGTCGAGGAGTCAGGCGTACATAGCGTGTGCCTCGATGATGACCAGGGCCGCGGAACTGGGAATACAGAGCTGTGCCATCGAGGGATATGACAATGATAAGGTTCTCTCAGTCCTGGGCCTTGATAAGGATGAAGAGGAAGTGGGAATAGTCGTTACCTTCGGCTACCCCGATGAACCTGAGAGGGAGAAGATAAGGATA
>JBJEWN010000217.1:0-13549 GCA_051885075.1 Bullifex sp. | reverse complement strand
GTGCTTCCGCGGCAGAAGCGGAAGCATATGCGATAGCAACGGGCTCGGTACACCCAAGTGCAGGTTTCAGTTCTTCAGTAAGAATCTTCGTATATGCCTCAAAAATATCAATCATGAAAGCTCCTTATCCAATAGTCTGAGTGCTTCGGTATATATCAGGAAGCCGTTTTTCATTCTTCCTATCTGTACTGATTCATTTCTTTGGTGTGCCCTTCCCTGACCTTGGGGGAAAGGAGGAACGGCGTTTCCGGCCGGAGAGCCCATTCCGAATGCAACTGCAGGCTGGAATACACGGGCATATGTTCCTCCTGCCATTACATAAGGCTCCTTTGAGGTACCGTAAACATCATTTGCCAGGTCATTTAGTTTAAAAAGAGTATCATCAAGTCCCATTCTGAACCCGGAAGATGAAGAGAGGATTTTCACGTCATCAAACATCTTCCCAAGCTTCCCGGTGATCAGGGTTTTATCCACCGACGAAGGGAACCGGGAATTGACGGTTAAGATGAAAGAATCATCATCTGTGGCGCATTCAGTAATGACCAGTGTCAGGGGGCCTTCCACGGCATCGCTTATATTAAGACCAAACCCGGTCCCGTGGAAATCAGTGAAAGCTGAAAGTACTTTCTTCAGACCTGCATCAGGCAGGCCCTGTTCATCAAGATAACATAGCAGCTTCCTGAGAGCGCACACACCTTCATCAGGAGTCGCACTGTGACGTGCCTTTCCGACTGCGGTAACAGTATCTGAATCAATTATGATATCATCCGCATCGGGTAAACCGGAAGTATCAGTCAGAATGGCAGTTGCTCTGTCAATGACGCCGACTCCGCTGCCGCCCTGGATGCTCAGTATGCCTGAACCTGTTTTAGGGATTCTTATCTCGGCCTTCAGGCTGGCCTTCTCCCCATATGCGACAGGAAAGCCGGAGTCCGGAACCAGTGTCAGGATCGCTCCATTACCATTCGGGAATGCAATGGCAGCATCCTTCATTCCGATTTCTTCAGCCGAACCTATCAGTAAGTTAACTGAGTGGGAAAACCGGTATCCGCTTTCAAGCAGATACCTGATTGCATAAAGCACTGCAATTCCCGCCCCCTTATTGTCAGTGGTTCCCCGGCCAACCAGATGGTCTTTTTTCCGATAGAGAATGAAGGGATCTTCATCCCACTCACCGGAGGCAGGAACCACATCCCCATGACAGGCTATGGCGATGGGCTTTTTCTCACCCCTGATGACTCCGGATGCAAACACATCCTTTATCAGGGAAGTCTCAAGTCCATATTCCGCCATAAGATCTTTCATGTAGAGAAGCATGTCAAGGCAGGGTTTCCCGAAGGGAAGACCGTCCCTGCCTTCCTCTGCAACACTCGGAAAGGCGACATAGCCCGCAAGATCCTTTATGTATTCATCGATATGATTATCCCACCAGGCTTCAGCCTGCCGCCTTTCTGTCATGACTGCTCCTATTAATCAGTAAAGAATTCCCAGTTCAGCTGCTGTCTTAACGCCTTCATCGTTCCAGCTCTGACCGCCGAGTGCCCTGAACTGCTTAATGAAAGCATCCCAGGATTCGGGAGTGAGTTTTTTGTTTCCGGAAGCGAATTCAGCAACACTCTGCTCGTAGAATCTCTTCAGGTCACCGTTAGGAAGCGGGAGAAGATCAACACCTGCCTGCTTGATCCAGGGCTGAGCCTGCATTTCCCTAAGGGTCGTGAGAGCGGACATGGGCTTCTTTGAATACTGAGTGATGTAAGACGGATATCTGCTCTTGAGCTCTGCCTCACCCCAGTAGTAAGCAAGACCTTTCAGCTGAAGGAGAGGTACGATTTCCGCTTTGTTGAATCCCTTTGAAGGATCTGCAAGACCTTCTGTCGTGGGAACGCCTTCAGCATCGAAAACGAAGTTGACGCCTTCCTCACCCCAGCCCACTGCATAGTAACCGGGACCTGACATCCACTCGAGCATTCTTGCGATCGCATCCTTCTTCTCCGGAGTGATCTTTGCATTGATGGCGATTACACCGTCATTGACGTTGGTGTAAACACCGACTGCACTCTTCCCTTCGGGTCCTACGGGAGGTGCGATGACGATCCATTCACCGTCAGGGAAGTTCTTGTCGAAGGGAGCATAGTTGGACTCTGCTGCATATGATGCATTCTGCTCCCTCATCATGCCGTACTTACCCTGCTTCCAGTTAGCCTTGAAGTCATCCTTCTTCTGGCTGAGCCAGTTGGGATCGATGACACCTTCGGTGTTCATCTGAACGATGAATGAAAGGGCATCATAGTATTCGGGCTTCAGGATGTTGAGACCTGCACTTTCCTTTGAAAGATCCCAGGTACCGGCACAGCCGAAAGCACCGAAGAACGGATCAAGCCTTCTTCCAAGGCCTTCCTCGGATGCCGTGATCTCGATGAATGTTCCATAACCGTATGTGTCATCCTTACCATTGCCATCGGGATCATCGAATGTGAAAGCCCTCATTACGTTCATGTAGTCCTCGAGAGTCACGGGGATATCGAGACCGAGGTTATCCAGCCAGTCCTTTCTGATCAGGACACCTTCGTTCTTCTTGATGTCGCCTGTGGAAGCAACGAAACCATAGATATGTCCGTTGTATGTTGCATATGCGAATGAATCCTCGTTATACATCTTGGCCGTTCTCTCAGGCATCTTCTCGAACATGTCCTCGACAGGTGCAAGAAGGCCCTGTTTTGCCAGGTTGATCATGACCGGGCGGCGAAGGTGCATCATGTCAGGAAGTGCGTTTGCGGCCCCTGCGGCATTCATCTTCACATCACGGTCAGTGGCGCTTGATGGAAGTGCGGTAAGAATAAGATTGATACCGAGTTCTTCCCTGAGCCGGTCATAAATGAACCAGTCTGCCGGTGGTGCACCGGCTTCAACGTTTGCCGGATTGTACCAGAATGTGATGTCGATGAGCTTGTTCTCATCAGCTGACGCTTCTTCCTTTGACCCCTGTGCAAACACGGGAAGGCAGAAGAGAGATGCGATCAGCAAACAGATAACAATGTTTCTAATCTTCATTTCCTTTTCTCCTATAGTATATCTCTTGCTGCTTCTACAGCGGTTTTAACCTTGTTCCTGTCCTGGTCCGTTGCAAGAGTGCAGTCCGCGCCAAGAATGTATGGATGGCCCTTCATCCTCTTTCTGAGGCTGTGAACCTCAGCCTTTATTTCCTCATCACTTCCTTCCCTTATGATCCCGCTTCTGTGCTCAAGTCCGCCGAGAATCGTTTTTCCCGGGAAGAGCCTCAGGCCTTCCTCCAGTGGGATTGAGTTCTCATAAACACCCCAGTTGACACCATCGATATAAGGGCCGTAGGAAGCAAATCTTTCAAAATCCAGGTTTGTTTTGCAAAGATGCAGGATTACCTTTCCTCCGGCATCCTTTGCGGCCTTTAAAACCTCTTTATCGAATGGAGCCTGAATATCCTCAGCTTCATCTCTCGTGAAACAGTTCTTTTCACCTCCGAGAACCGCATAGAAGATGGAATCACATCCGGCTTCTATAACGGCCCTGACCAGATAACACAGCGATTCAGTCACTCTTTTCACGGCATCCTTCATGATACCCGGGTTTTCCCTGTAGCATGCACACTGTAGTGCCCTTATCTCATCAAGTGGCTGGTACTGAGGCCTCATGGAATGCCCGAGGGATGCAATCACACCCTGAATGGTGCACATCGGATATCTGTCACCGTCAGCCTCATCCAGTATTGCCCTGACAAGATCCACCTCATTCTGGACGAATGCGGAACGGGAGTCCTGAACCCTGATACGGCTGAAGTCCGCTACGGAATAAACACCCGGATTTGCAGGAAATGCATTCTCATTCATTATTTTTATGATGTCCGTATCAGTGTCCCTGAAAAACTGCAGATGCGCCTTGACCGTGCGATCTCCGAATTTCTCTTCCTGCGGAAAGTGGAGGGAAAAGCATGACGGTGTGATGTCAGTTGCTTCCCCACTCATTACTTTGGTTACCAATTCTCTTTTTGTCATCAGATCCTCTTTTAATATCTTATTAATATCTTAGTATTTGCATAAGCAGACCATATCATCAGGAATGAGAGGTCAGCCCTTAACCGAGCCTGCCAGGGTACCCTTGGTGAAGTACTTCTGAATGAACGGATAAGCTCCGACCATCGGAAGTGCCGCCATGAATACGGATGCGGCCTTGATCGCCTGAATCGGTGCGTTTCCGAAAGCATTGGATTCGACGAATTCATTCATTCCTGATCCGATGAGGATGTTCCTCAGCAGGATCGGCAGGGGATACTTATCAGTCAGATAGAGCATTGCATGGAAGAAGTCATTCCAGAACGCAACACCGTAATAAAGTCCGATCGTCATGATGATTGCCTTCGAAAGAGGCATTATTATGCTGAAAAGTATCCTTATCTCCGAGCATCCGTCTATTCTTGCACTCTCCTTCAGCTCACCTGGAATCCCTTCGAAGAACTGTTTCATGATTATGCAGTTGTACGTTGAAATCGCGGTCGGAAGGAACACGGCACTAAGATGTCCGATAAGTCCCAGGTCCTTCACCAGCAGATACGTCGGGATCATACCGACATTGAAGACATACGGTATCATGATCACGATGTTGATCCATTTCCTTCCGGGAAGCGTGTGTACCGAAAGCACATAAGCCATCGGGATTGTCAGAAGCAGAGAGCATGTCACACCGCCGACCAGTATTCTGAAGGAATTGAGGAATGCATCCAGGAATCCGTCATTTCCGAGCAGCGCCCGGTACGCATCCAGAGACCACTTCCAGGGTGGCAGGAACATTCCCTCAAGGTATGACCCGATATAGTGATTGGGTCTGAAGGAAAGTGTCACAGTCGACCAGAGAGGAACTATCAGGACGATGAGCATGAATATCAGGAAGGCATTGACGCAGATATTGAATGCCTTATCCGTTCCTGAAAGCTTTACCTTTGCAGTATTTTCCTTTTTCATTTCATGCACCTCCGATCAGAAAAGGCCTGAGCCGCTTACTTTCTTTGAAAAGCTGTTTGAAAGAAGCACGAGAATCATGCCGAAGACACCCTTGAACAGCCCTACCGCGGTTGCAAGGCCGAACTCAAATTCAAGCAGTCCCTGTCGGTAGACCCAGGTATCGATGATATCGGCAACGGAGTAGACCTGAGGTGAATAGAGCATGAATATCTGATTGAAGCCCGCATCCAGGATTGTTCCCAGTTTCAGTATCAGTACCGTCACTATTACGGGACGGATCGAAGGAAGCGTGATGTATCTTACCCTCTGCCAGCTGCTTGCCCCTTCCACCATCGCCGCTTCAAAAAGGGAACCGTCAATTCCCATTAGAGCTGCTATGAATATGATGGCTGACCACCCCATTTCCTTCCAGGCATCTGAAATGAGAACCACCCAGGGGAAGGTTTTCGTATTTGACAGGAAGTCCACAGGCTGTCCGCCGAAGAGTTTTATTATGTCATTCAGCAGACCGTCACCGGGAGCGAGGATTGCCAGCAGGATACCGTACATGATTACCCAGGACAGGAAGTGAGGCAGATAGGAAAGTGTCTGAACGAACTTCCTGAGTTTTGGGCGCGTGCATTCATATATTGTGATCGCCAGGATGATCGAAAGCGGCAGTGATATAACCAGCTTTCCCACCGAATAGAATATGGTGTTTCTCAGCAGTGACCAGAAATAGAAGGAATCAAAGAAGGTTCTGAAGTTCTTAAGCCCTACCCATTTCGATCCGAGAACACCGTCAAGAGCCATGAAATCCTTGAATGCGATCTGTGCATTGAAAATCGGAACGTACTTGAAAACGACATAATAAACGAAAGGCACCAGTGCCAGTACATACACTCCCAGATGGCGTTTGATGTCGCGTCTGAGTTTGGCGCCCTTAGAAACTGATATTGACGGAGTATCCAATCTTTCACCTCTTAAAATGAAGGTAATAACGTGCTACCTTTGTAATATCTTACTAATATCTTACAACAATCCCACAGTATTGCAAGTCTTTTTTTTCAGATTTCTGAACACTGGTCTGTGATCATATTGAAAGGAAAAATGTGATAGAAAGCTTCAAAAGAATTGGAAAAATGTGATTTTCTTAAAAAAAATGATTGGAATTCTGTGATTCCTGTTGATAATATAATGACCATGAAATACAGTCTGCACAGAAAAATAGATGATTTCCTTATCAGATGGAAACAGGACCCTGATCGTAATCCGCTTATAGTAAAGGGAGCAAGACAGGTTGGAAAGACGTCCTCAATAAAGCATTTCGGCGAAAGCTATGAATGCTTTGTGGAAATCAATTTTATAACACACCCACAGTATTCCAGGATATTCTCATCAGGGTTTTCACCTGAAAATGTCATAAAGGAAATATCCCTCATCAATCCTGAGTTCAGGTTTGTTCCTGATAAAACCCTCATTCTGTTTGATGAAATGCAGGCATGTCCTGACTGTGCAACATGTCTCAAATTCTTCAAGCTTGACGGACATTATGATGTCATATGCTCAGGATCCCTTTTGGGCGTCAATTACAGCCAGATCACATCGGTAAGTGTCGGCTATAAGGAAGACTACGAGATGCATTCACTGGATTTCGAGGAGTTTCTGTGGGCAAAAGGTTATTCTTCTGCACAGATAGACAGCATGTATGAACACATGAAGAAAACTGAGCCATTCTCAGAAAACGAATTGTCTGTATGGATGGACTGCTTCAGGGATTATATGATAACCGGAGGTATGCCGCATATTGTGAATATGTTCATTGAACAGGGAAACTTCTCAGGAATCCTCCACGAGCAGGTCCAGATACTTAAAGCATATGAGGAAGATATACTGAAATATGCCAAAGGCCTTGATAAATCAAAGATCAAAAACATATATACGCACATTCCGGTATTTCTGGCAAAGGAAAACAAACGCTATCAGATAACAAAAGTAGCCACAGGCGCAAGAAACAGGGAGTATATCGGAACCGTGGACTGGCTCAGGGATGCGGGTATCATCAATGTCTGTTATAACCTTTCCCTTCCCGAGCTTCCTCTCAAGGGTAACTATAATCCTACTGAATATAAAATATATTACCGGGATACGGGGTTGCTCATCGCCTCCCTCGACAAGGAAGCACAGGCAGATCTGAGGCAGAACAGGAATTTCAACACGTACAAAGGTGCCATATTCGAAAACATTGTCGCAGACATGCTTGTCAAACAGGGATATGAGCTGTTCTACTACAGGAATGAAAAAGGAACAATAGAGATGGACTTCTTCATCCGTGATGCATCATCCCTTGTTCCTGTTGAAGTGAAGGCATCGGACAATGCCACTGCATCTCTTACAAACCTGATTGAAAAAGACAGATACCCTGATATCCATTACGGTATTAAACTCTGTGCAAACAACATAGGATTCAATGGTAAGTTTTATACCTTCCCCTACTTCTGCACATTCCTTCTCAGAAGGTACATGATGGATAGGATCGCAGCACTATAATTTCCTTGCCAGATGACTGAATCCCATGGTAAAATTAGTTTGTTCAAACAGTGAACAATAAAGGGGGAGGAAATTGACATGCAATATGGCTATTTTGATGATAAGAACAGGGAGTACGTGATAACACGTCCGGACATTCCTGTTTCGTGGACTAACTATCTCGGATGTGAGAAAACCGGAACGGTCATAAGCCATAATGCAGGCGGCTACATGTTCCATGAGAGTGCGGAAAACCACCGTGTTACCCGCTTCAGGGCAAACGGAGTTCCGCTCGACCGTCCGGGACACTACGTCTACCTCCGTGATGATGACACTTCCGACTACTGGTCGGTATCGTGGCAGCCTGTGGCAAAGAGCCTTTCAAAGGCGAAATATGAAGTGCGTCACGGCATGTCATATTCAGTCTTCAAATGTTCATACAACGGCATCAAGGCAAGCCAGAAGCTCTTCATTCCGTTCGGGGATGCAGTTGAGCTCTGGGACATAACCGTAAAGAACACGTCGAACAGAGAGAGAAACATTTCAGTATTTCCATACTGCGAGTTCTCATTCAACCTCATTGAAATAGATAACCAGAACCTGCAGATGTCACTGTACTCACAGGGATCAAGGTATGAAGACGGAGTCATTGAAATAGACAACTTCTATGATCCTGACATGTATCACTACTTCACATCGTCATTCTCACCTGATGGCTTTGACTCAGTCAGGGACACCTTCATCGGTGTTTACAATACCGAAACCGACCCTGAAGGTGTGAAGACAGGTGTCATGCATGATTCCGTGGAGCTCGGAGGCAACCACTGCGGTGCATTCAGGGCGAAGATAACTCTTGCACCCCGTGAGGAAAAGCGTTTCATAGTAATGCTAGGTGTCGGAGATCTTAATGAAGGAAAACGGATCAAAGGGAAATACTCATCCTTTGATGAAGTCGATAAGGCATTCAGGAAGATCAGGAAGTACTGGTCAGATAAGTGTTCATGCCTTCAGATAGACACACCGAACAAAGACATGAATACCATGATCAATATCTGGGATCTCTACCAGAGTGAGACGAATGTCAATTTCTCACGCTTCTCATCATTCATCGAAGTCGGAGGAAGGACAGGTCTTGGTTACCGCGATACCGCACAGGATGCGATGTGCATCCCCCACTCCGCACCGAAGCGCTGCCGTGAGAGGATCGAGGAACTGCTTAGAGGTCTTACCGAAGCAGGATACGGACTCCACCTGTTTGAACCCGATCTATTCAACCCTGAAATCCCGAAGAAGGAAAAGAGGCCTTCTCCCACCGTAAAGCCGGAACCTGAGAAGGGAAGCCTTATACATGGACTCAAGGATACATGTTCCGATGATGCGCTATGGCTGGTGGGCTCAGTATGTGAATACGTTAAGGAAACGGGAGACCTGAAGTTCTTCGACAGGAAGATCAACTATGCGGAAGGATCCGCAGATACCGTATACGGTCACCTGAAGAGGATTCTCGACTTCTCAGCAGAGCAGGTCGGCGAAAGCGGAATATGCAAAGGCCTCAGGGCAGACTGGAATGACTGTCTCAACCTCGGAGGCGGTGAGTCCGCACTCACAAGCTTCCTCCACTACTGGGCAACTTCATACTTTGTTGAAGCCGCGAAAAAAATTGGAAGATCTGAAGATGCGGAAAAATACACTGCTCTTAAGGAAAAAATAAAGGAAGCATGCGAACGCGTGCTCTGGGATAAGGAATGGTACATAAGAGGTATAACGAAGAGCGGAAGGAAGATAGGAACGTACGAAGATGTGGAAGGTAAGGTACATCTTGAGACAAATGCATGGGCAGTGCTCTCGGGAGCAGCTTCCCGTGAACATGCTGAAAAGGCCCTCGATGCCATAGACACATACCTATACTCAGAGTATGGCATACACCTCAACGCACCTTCCTTCGGGACCCCCGATGACGAGATAGGATTCGTGACCAGGGTTTACAAAGGTGTCAAGGAAAACGGTGCCATCTTCTCACACCCCAATCCCTGGGCATGGGCAGCGGCAGGTCTACTCGGTCAGGGAGATCGCGCAATGAAGTATTACAATGCACTGTGTCCCGCAAGGCAGAATGACATGATCGAGATAAGGCAGGCGGAGCCCTACTCCTACTGCCAGTTCATAATGGGACGTGACCACACAGCCTTCGGCCGTGCACGCCATCCCTGGCTGACAGGCTCGGCAGGCTGGGCTTACTTCTCGGCAACCCGCTACATGCTGGGTGTTCGTCCTGACTATGATGAACTCATCATCTCCCCTGCGATCCCGCATGAATGGGACGGCTTTAAGATGCAGAGGAAGTGGCGCGGTGCAACTTACCTGATAGAAGTGAAAAACCCCGACCATAAAGAATCAGGAGTGAGGGAGATATACCTCAACGGCGAGAAAGTCGACAGGATACCTCCGCAGAATAAAGGAACAACCGTGAAGGTTGAAGTTATAATGTGATACAGGGTGCCCGGGAAATCCCGGGCATCATCATATGATATTTCTGAGGTGGAAGGAATCCTGCTATTGGGATATAATTCTCATCTGAGGTATTCAATGACAGTTATAATCATCCTGACAGCCCTCATTGCTACATTCGTGGGCTCAATTTCCGGTATCGGCGGCGGTGTTCTGATAAAACCCGTCATGGATGCGATCTTCGATGCGACCAGTGCTCAGATAAGCTTTTACTCAGGCACGACGGTTCTTACGATGACCATCGTTTCCCTGATCAGAAGCAGGAAGGAAAAACTTGATCCCAGAGGAATCTGGCTTGCAGTCGGAGGAGCTGTCGGAGGATATGCAGGGAAACAGGTCTTCGATTCAGTCCTGAAAAGCTTCGGCTCGGTCGGCCTCATACAGAACATCATCATGGTAATCCTGACAGGACTTGTGTTCATTTACACGATGAAGAAAGACAATATCAGGACAAAGAATTTCAAATCCCCGGCAGTAAGCCTGACTACAGGTCTTTTCCTGGGTGTTGCCTCATCATTCCTCGGAATCGGCGGAGGCCCCATAAACCTGATGTTCCTCTCCTATTTCTTCAGCATGGACACTAAGACTGCCGCACTTTCCTCCCTCTGGATCATCTTCTTCTCACAGGCAGTTTCCTTCATAAGCTCTGCAGTGACAAGGACCATTCCGGAAGTTGACCTTGTGCTTCTCTTTTCAATGATGGCATGTGCCGTCATCGGTGCCACAGTCGGAAGAATGGTATCGAAGAAGCTTACCAACAAAGGTGTGGACAAGCTCTTCATGGGACTTCTCATAGTCATCATATTCATCTCGGTTTACAACTGTTTCAGATTTGCCTAAGGAGTGCTGTCAATGGAAAGAGCGGATAAAGGACTTGCATTCATGCTGCAGTATGAGAACGTGGCATGGTATGAGGAAGGAAGCGTTAAGGTACTGGACAGGAGGATTTATCCTGCAAAAACGGAATTCGTCATATGCAGGAGCGTTCCCGAAGTCGCACTTGCGATTAAGGACATGGTGACTCAGTCCACAGGTCCATATACTCTTGCTCCCATGGGAATGGCACTGGCCGCCTGGGAATGCAGGGATAAATCCTTTGAAGAGCAGAAGGCCCATCTGGAGGAAGCTTCAGTAATCATTTCAACATCAAGGCCGACAACGAAAAAGCGTATGGCTATGCTCACCGAAAGCTGTATCCCCGTTGCACTAAAGGCAATCGGTGAAGGACGCAGGGCAGATGAAGCGGTGCGTGACCATGTCGTTGAGATGAACAACGCAAGGTACAACAGGGTAAGACAGGCAGCAAAGTACCTCGTGGAGAAGTTTCCGAAAGGCGGCACCGTAATGACTCAGTGCTATGCTGAGACAATCCTTGGGATGATGCTGCTGGAGTGCAGGAATCAGGGTAATGACATCAGGCTGTTCTGCCCTGAAACACGCCCCTACTTCCAGGGAGCCCGCTTCACTTCCACGGTTTGTCATGAGATGGGTTTTGATACGACTCTGATAACAGACAACATGCCTGCCTTCGTCATGGCAAAGGAACATGTTGATGTATTCACCTGTGCCGCCGATGCGATCAGCTGTGACGGCTACGTCTTCAACAAAGTCGGCACAAGCCAGATAGCAATATGCGCAAAACACTTCGGCATTCCCGTTTATGTATCGGGTGCTCCCGATATCGGGCATCCCACCTACGATACCGTAACCATCGAG
Organism: Bullifex sp.; assembly: GCA_051885075.1. Classification (GTDB taxonomy): domain Bacteria; phylum Spirochaetota; class Spirochaetia; order Sphaerochaetales; family Sphaerochaetaceae; genus Bullifex. The sequence continues at coordinate 1,826 of JBJEWN010000217.1, read as the reverse complement.
ATGAGGGATCCCGGTTTCGTACTCCAGGCAATGGGAGTCAGGACCGCAGCCGAAGGCGTTAAAGGGTACTACCCAGCCTTTGACATGACACCCCCTGATCTCATCACGGGAATAGTCACGAACAAAGGTATCTTTGCACCGACTGAGCTTTCGGGCTACTTTAAAGACGGAAAACCCTACGAACTTACCGTCTGAGCGTGACGATAAGACCTGAAAGGATTATCTTAGTTAACATGAAACGAAAGGTTATCACACTGGCTGTCATCATTCTGGCAGCCGGACTTTTACTTGCATATGCATTTGATCTCTTTGACACATCATCTCCCGCATCATATCAGGAGTTCAGATCAGCGCTCGGTAACGGTCTCATAACCGAAGCTGAATTCACTGACGGTAAAATAAAATACACTGCGGACGGCACGCTTTACAGCGTCACTGATCCTGAATCGCCAGCTCTTAAGGAAGAACTTCTGCTTTCAGGTGCAGAGGTAAAAACATCGGATGGGGACATCAACGCAGTGGGAGATGCCATATTCAACATCTTCTTCCTCTCTCTCATGGGCTTTGGGGGTTATAAACTCATATCGTGGTACACGAATACATTCAGGGTCGTGAAGCACACAGGCGTTCACTTTGACGATGTGGCAGGACTTGAGGACCTTAAGAAGGAAATATCCTTCCGCGTGAAACTGATGAAGGAAGGAAAGAGCGGCATCAGGGACAGTCGCGGAATAATCCTTGAAGGTCCTCCGGGAAACGGAAAGACTCTCTTTGCAAGAGCCCTGGCCGAAGAGTGCGGCGTAAGTTTCATTGCAACCAAGGGTGCAGACTTCCAGGGAGCACTTATGGGGCTCGGTGCATTCAAGGTAAAGATGCTCTTCAGCAAGGCAAGAAGGAAGAAGCCATGTATCGTCTTCATCGATGAGTTCGACTCAATCGGAGAGAAAAGATCATATGCGGGCTCTGGAATCGATAAGGAAAACAACAGACTAATCACCACTCTTTTGAATGAGATGGATGGCTTTACGAAGTCCACGGGAGTACTGGTCATTGCAGCGACGAACTCCTATCAGTCACTCGATGCAGCGCTGGTGCGTCCCGGCAGATTCGATCTCAAGTACACGATATCAAATCCCGATGCCGATGCAAGAAGAGAGCTTATCGCACTTTACACGAAAAACATGCACCTTGATCAGTCACTTACTCCGGACATGCTCGTGAAAGCCTTCGACGGCCTTTCATCCGCAGCCATCGAAAGCATACTGAATACGGCTTCCGCCATCGCGCTTCAGAACAATCTCACATCAATAGATGCTCGTGTCATAAATGCTTCAGCACTGAGGGCAAGGGAAAAACTCAGAAAGTAGCCCGGGCCCTTTTCTCCGCTTCAGCCATTCTGACAAGGCGGTCAATTGCATAGGGAAAGAACTCCTTATAGGCAGGACAGAGACAGGACAGACCGAGTTCTCCTGTCCTGAAGTCTTCCCTGTCCCTCCTGCATCCGCTGCGGCAGAGGCGGTACCATCGGCACTCAGTGCACTCTTTTTCTACCTTAGTGCTTTTTTCAATGAAGCCCAGTTCCTTTCTTTTTTCATCCAAAGAAGAAAGGGAATCCTCCCTGATGTTTCCCATAAGATAGTGATCAAGGGAATAGAAGTCACAGGGATACACGGAGCCGTCTCCCTCTATCACATAGTAGTTGCCGCACTTTCCGCTCATTCCGCATGCTTCCGGAGGGTAACCGAGCAGCATTGTGATAAGGTTGTCAAAGTACCTTATTGAAACATATTCACCCCTGCTCCATTTATCATGATACTTATCGAAAA
>JBJEWN010000216.1:0-3081 GCA_051885075.1 Bullifex sp. | reverse complement strand
TTAATGACACTTCGTAGCTAATCTTTATATACTTTCCAGTCCTTGCTACTATTCTCATTCTCATACCCTTATACTCAATTAAGTCATTGATCTTGAGCTTGGGAACAATAACACGAGGTTCAGCAATTTGATGCTGTCTTATCAGATATTGTTCTATATCTGATATGGTCTTCAAATGATCTTTTGAAGCACAATACGCAGGGAAAATGGATATATCCCGGCCTTTTTTACCTTTATGCTCTGCAATGATAAAATAACTTACTGCCTGTTTATTATAACCTCCGTATTTCTTTGTCCATTCAGAATCAGATATTCCTTCATCTGAGACTTTCTTTGCCGGAATAAGTCCTTCTGACTTAGCCCCCTTGACGAGCTGAAGATCAAAGATTTTACCCTTTTTTTCATTGACCTTTTTTGTTAGTCGAACATCATCATTCCAGCATTCCTTCTTCACGGTAACAATCGTACCGGTCAGACCAGGATACCATGCACCTTCCACGGTCCAGTCAAACATCTTCATGAGATTGTATTTCCAGCGTGGCATACCAGAAGAAGTATTTGCTTCAGATGAGGCCTTCGAATCAGATATATACCTCCAATAGTTTGATGTGAACTTCGTCATATAGGTATTTCCGACAACAATATTCAGATATGCATCCTTTGCATGGTGCAGATCATTTAGACTTCGTGCCTTGGGAATACTGAATCGCTGTCTGAAATACGATACGTTTCTGGCTTTCGAATAAACAACGGAAGTAGACTCACCGTAATACCGTTTCAGGATATCGATGGTTGCCTTTGTTGTCTGGCTTACTTCAACAAGCTGACGGTTAATGAACCCCTGCAGTTCATCATCGGTAAGAGGTGTGGATCTGGTCAGTCTCTTATACTTATCTTTGGAGATAAGTTCTCTGCTCAAAAGCATTTTCCAATGACCAGCCATCTTTGTCCTCCACTCATCAGGAATCGGGAAGCTGTCACTCTTCTGACCATTATACTTCTTTAGAGTAAGAACCCTGTTATTCAGGCTGTCATCCGCTGTAAGGGACTGGGGATAAATATGATCAATGTCGTACACGTTAGTATCGTAGAGCGATTCGATATCTATCCTCTCCCCTGAATACATACACCTGCCCATCTGGGTAAAATAGAGATATAGTTTGTCCTGCCTTGAGATATCCTGTTCTGAATACTTCTCAAGAGAAGCACTGAGCTCATCTATTTCTTCCTTAAAAAGACCTTCTTTTCTAATTCCTGCATATAACTCTTCCAGAGCCTGTTTGCGGGATTTGGTTCTGCCGCTGTTTTCTGAGTCACCCCTGGCTACTTCAACAAAGACCTTGGCAGGAGCTCTCTTCATTATCTTTTCAAGTTCCTGACATATCTTCAGTGTCTGCCATATCTGACGCTTCACTGATGGGGATACATACAGTTCTTCCACAACACTGTAGTCAAGCTTATCTATTGATTTTCCTTTAAGCTTCTCAACAATCCGATATTCGGGATCATTGATTATCTCCATCAGATTTGAGTTGGTATTCCAAAGCAGTGAAATGATCGAAGTTATTTCTCCTGTTCTGGAACTTTCAGCTTCAAGTCCTACCAGGAATTCGCGGGAGAGTCTACCCCATCCCGCATACCGACGGTTTGCAATATCCTTGATCTCTTCTTCATCCAATGCATCTCCGGCAATTTCCCTTACTGCTTTCAGACAAAGACTGCGGTCATCACCGAACAGGGTGATTTTCTCGATTATCTCTTCAACCTTTGAATACTCAAGACGCTTCAGCTCAATGATGTCCCTGAAATCATAATAGGAAGCAAGAGAAGATTTAGGTTCCCCATCAATACCTCCGAGTGTGACAGGCTTGGAAGCCCATCCCCTGGCAACCGCATAGTCCCTGATCATCTTAGAAGTAACCTTTCGGTTTCTTCTGTAAAGATCATCAAAGATATCCTGCTTCTGCTTTACGGTAATCGGCTGTCCGTTAATGGTCAGTTTGTTGATTTCATTGAGCACCATGAACTTGGAATACAGCAGTGAATTCTTTGGTATGACGAGGTAATCAGTGAGATAAGTACAGTGACTTTTCATCTTCGTGATGAAATTCTCAGCACTTGCAGCCAGATCAATCTTCTCCTCAAAGTTCCAGGGATAAACCTTGCCATCTTCCCTTCTTACCAGCCAGGAATACTTCTTCTGTTCATCAGTGGAGTGACTGTTTGTGATAGGTCCGACGTAGTATGGTATGCGGAAAGTCTGCAGCATTATTATCTTTTCTTTGACGGAATAACCGCTTTCGTCCTTCTCATTGAGGAAAGGGAGATAACATGATGCATTGGTCAGTATGGCTTCAAGCTCCATTTTATGCAGCTGATAGGGAATTACGCTGTTTCTGCTGCTGATAAGGAGAGGAAGAAATGAGTCTGTTTCAAGCTTATCAGTAATATCCTTTACCAGACTATTGTCACATTCTTCTGCCTTTATCTTTTTGACAATTGAAGCAGTACACTTTCTGAAATCATCATAACTGCAGCGACGAATTGTCTTTTTCCCTGTTCTGTTATCCTGTATGACACCAATGTAACTGGAATATGAGCCGACCTTTTCTGAATGGAAATATTCCTCATATTCCTGCTTTGACAGATACTTTCTGATAAGATATTTAAAAGATGCAAGATCTTTCCTGTTCTCTTCGTACTGTTTAACTTTACCTTCAGACACACTGCTGCAGCCATCAAGGATGTCAGCAAGGATAATATAATCGTAAATGGCCTTCAGACTGACAAGAAGCATTGTACGGTCATCATCATTGAGCAAAGCTTCCAGCGCAGGTAATTTCACATCTTCAAAATCAGCATCCCTGAAGCAGACGGACTCCTTAAAAAGCTCACTGTCTTCATCAACGGTAAAAAGATTCCTTACGCCGACTTTATTGCCATTGATGAGCTTGATTATGCCATCCCCGATTTTCTTATCCGTGCATGAACAGATACTGCTCATCTTTTCCTTTCTCTCAGAAGCTCTCTTAATTCTGAATGCTTCCTGGAATGCAGAGAGATCACCGAATGAAAAAGAGA
>JBJEWN010000215.1:0-3083 GCA_051885075.1 Bullifex sp. | reverse complement strand
ATATGAAGATCATCCTCAATCAAGACGTAGTCAACCTCGGAGAAGAGGGAGACGTTGTAGTCGTTAAGGACGGTTACGCTCGTAACTACCTCCTTCCGACCGGAGCTGCAGTGCTTTACACAAAGGGTAATGCAGCTATCTTCCAGTCCCGCGCTGCTCAGATCGAAAAGAGAAAGGCAGAGAAGAGGGCTCAGAGTGCATCCCTTAAGGAGAAACTCGACAATACAGTCATCAATCTCGTTGTTACGGCAGGTGAATCCGGTAAGCTTTTCGGTTCAGTTACCGCTCAGATGGTCCAGGAAGCTCTTGCAAAAATGGACATCGAGGTCGAGAGAAAGAAGATCGAGGTTGCAACACATGCAATCAAGATGGTCGGTACTTATTCAGTCGTGATCCACCTTTATGAGAGCGAAGTCTCACACGTCAAGCTCGTTGTTGAGTCTGAACTTCAGGTAAAGGAGAGAAAGGCAGCTGAAGCAAAGGCCAAAGCTGAGGCAGAGGCTAAGGCAAAGGCTGAAGCGGAAGCCAAGGCAGCTGAGGAAGCAGCCGCAGCAGCTGCAGCTGAAGCACCTGCAGAGGAAGCAGCCGCTCCTGCTGAAGAGAACTGATCTCTTTATCATAAAACATGAAGCCCTGACATGTATCGTGTCAGGGTTTTCTTTTTACCTCCCTTCCTGCTATAATGAGAATCCGTTCATACGGAGGTGATACATGGCAGGTTTTGAACAGAAGGGACAGACTCTTCCCTATAATGAGGATGTGGAAAAGGCAGTACTCGGCTCGATCCTGCTCAATGCAAATACTCTTGAGATCGCAAGCGAGACCCTCAAGCCCGGGGATTTCTATCATACAGGTCACCAGAAACTCTTCCAGGCTCTCCTTGATTATGCTGAGCAGAAACAGCTTAAGACACTGGATTTTCTTTCCATCACCAACTTTCTTGATTCAAAGGGGATTCTTGCAGAGTGCGGAGGAGCATCTTACATCGCATCGCTGACGGAAAATGTTACGAACACTGCTTCAGTGGGAGTGCATGCCGCGACACTTAAAATGCTTTCGATGAGAAGGTCCCTCATAAAGTTCTGTACCGCATACATGGCCAATGCCTATGATATGAGCACTTCCATCCAGAAGGTAATTGATGAAGGTGAGGCAGAGCTTTCCCGGCTCAGCTACGGCAGTGCTGAATCCAATAAGGATCATCAGGTAAATGATTTCATCACTCAGGCAATTGAGAATATCCAGGAAAGGATGCAGGGGGCTTCATCCGGTGCTGTCGAAACCGGGTTTGACGTACTTGACAATGCAACCGACGGAGGCTTCCGTCCTACTGACTTCATCATCATTGCCGCACGTCCTTCGATAGGTAAAACCGCATTTGCAACCAGCATAATCCAGAACATGGTAACCCGTGGAAATTCTGCTGAGGACAGCTATTCAGTTGCATTCTATTCACTTGAAATGAGCGGTGTGCAGGTGTGTCAGCGTCTCATGGCCGGTATTTCCCGCGTTCCGCTGAAGATCATCAGGAATGCAACCTTCGCCGGCGGCAAGGACAGAAACTTCAATGCGATGCTCGATGCAACCAACCGGCTCTATGACCGTAATTTATTCATTTTTGACACTCCTAACATGAAGCTTTCGGAGATAAGGGCAAGTGCAAGAAGACTGAAGAGGGAGAAGGGCCTTCAGGCACTCTTCATCGACTATATCGGTCTTATTGATGCGGAGATGGATGCAACGGTACCGCGTTTTGAGCAGGTTGCTTCAGTGTCAAGGTCACTCAAGGCGCTTGCCCGTGAACTGGAAATCCCTGTGGTCGTGCTCTGTCAGGTATCACGTGATGCGGAAGGTGACAAGAACGAGCCTCAGCTAAATAACCTCAGGGACTCCGGTGCCATCGAACAGGATGCAGATGTGGTAATGTTCCTGCACAGGGTTAGGAAATTCGACTCAGACAAGCTGGTGAAGGACAGGGACGGTAACCAGACCCTGCTGCCTACAAAACTAATCATCGCAAAACAGAGAAACGGTGAAACAGGAGAATTCAAGATCGGATTCCGCCCTGTTACCGCATCTTTTGAAAACATTGATCAGTCAGTGTCAGTTGGTTAAATAGAACCTGATGTCCACCAAGTAAAGCAGGGCCAGAAGAAGTATTGAAAGGATGGTTCCTGCCAGATGAAATGCAAGATATGTCCTGGGTCTGAGTTCCTTTCTGAAAACCATCTGATATAAGTTAATGATGAGCTGCCCGCCGTCAAAGGATGGAACCGGCAGCAGATTGACTGCAGCGATGGATACCGAGACCGTACTCATGAGATAGAGGAATGCCCTGCACCCGGTATTCCTGCTTGTCTGGAAGCTCATTGCCGTGATCGACCCGATCTGAGTCGCAGCCCTTGTGGGGCCTGTTACCTCATTTCTTGTATCTGTTATCTTTCCTGTAATGATTCCCCTGATGACTGAGACAACGTTCATAAGGGAGGATGCTGTTCTTCTGAATCCGTCAGCAAGTGCATCCTGAAAGGAAGGGACAGGACTTAACACTGTATCGCATTCCCAGGCAAAAGGATAAACATCCCCGCCTGTTATCATTATTTCAAGTTCGCATCCTTCCCTGAGTACGGTGAAAGTCTGCTCTCCCTTAGGAATGCTGTAAACATCGAGCGTGCATGAAACATCACTGCCGTTGACACTCAGTACAGTGTCTCCAGGAAGAAAAGGGGAATCCTCTGTAACGCGTCCTATGACGGGCTTCTGATAAAGAGTCAGACCGTAGACTCCGTTTTCTGGCTTAAGCACTGCATCAATGAGCTCACCATTCCTTAACAGAACAGCATCAACGGAGCTGTCACTGTGCATGGCGAGATATTTCTCTGCTTCGCTGAAGGAGCTAATTGAAATACCATCGAGTGAGATTATGAGATCACCTTTATGAACGTTTTCCTGTCTGACTTCAGGTGAGAAAAGGGAAGGGTATTCGGAAGCATTAACGATGTATGGAGGATTTGAAACCGTTTCCACAGGAATGAAGGAAATAAGCGTGAATATTAAAACTGAAAGAACTATGTTGATAAGGG
>JBJEWN010000214.1:0-3105 GCA_051885075.1 Bullifex sp. | reverse complement strand
AAGTCAGGTTCTACGCATATGATGAAGAGACGGACAGTGTCCTTGAAGGTGTCATCGACCTTGTCGTCTTCTCAGATGAATGCAATCTCGTGATCGACTACAAGACAGATAAGTCAAAGGCACCGGAAGAGCATAAAGCCCAGATAGTGACCTATGTGAAGACAGCTGAAAAGCTCTGGAACAAACCATGCTGCGGCACTCTCTTCTACCTAAGGGAAGGTAAGACTGAAGCATTCTGGGACAGGGACGGTAATGAGGTGAAGCTATGATAAGGAATGCAGATTTAAGTGATGTCCCGTCGTGGATGAGCCTTGCCTGGAAGGTAGCATCATCCTTTCCCGGAATGGACGCAGAGGAACATGAGATGGCGTTAAAGGAGTTCATATCAAATGGTGAGGCACTTCTGTCTGATAATGATGGCAAAGTAACCGGTGCCCTTCTGTTTTCAAAGGAAGCATCCACTCTTTGCTTTCTTGCTGTCGATCCTGATCACAGGAGAGAGCACATTGCAAGGGATCTTGTTGAACATATGCTCTCCCTCATGGATGCACAAAGGGACATCACTGTCACGACTTACCGTGATGATGTCCCTGAAGGGCGCCCTGCCAGGGCATTCTATCTTTCAATGGGTTTTGTCCCACTGAGACTTACCGAAGAGTTCGGCTCACCTGTTGAGGAATTTGTCCTTAAAGCGCGTCAACTGCCTTCTTTATAAGCTCCATGGCCTTAACGACAAGCTGCCTGCTTGTTCCGTAGTTGAAGCGGACGAACTTCTCATATCCGCTTCCGAACCATGAGCCGTCATTCACGCAGATGCCTGCCCTGCTCCCGAAGAAGTGGGATATGATGTTGTAATCCCCTTCATAGCACTCAGGGTGCGCATCCTTATCCTTAAGTACCCTGTCATAGATTCCGGAGCAGTCGAGGAAGGTGATGAACGATGCGCCTGCATTTGCCATTCTGATGCCGGGAACGTTCTCCTTCAGATAATTCCTGACATAATCGGCATTGGCTTCGAGGTATGCATTCATCTCTGAGAGGAACTGATAGTTTTCCTTACTGTATACGGCTTCGGCAAGTGCTCCCGCAAAGTAGCCTTCACCAGAGAGGAAGAGCCTCTTCTGAGCCTTCTGATAACGTGCTTTCATCTCCATGTCATCAAAGAAGGCAAAGGCACAGTGCTCTCCTGCAATGTTGAATGTCTTTGAAGGGGCCATGAAGGTGATGCACTTCGCACCGACCTTCTCATTCACGAGCCCCATCGGGTAGTGATGGCTGGATGGATGAACCAGGTCTGAGTGAATCTCATCGGAGAAGACTATCTGATCGCGCTCCTTAGCCGATGAAAGAAGGAATGTGAGATCTTCTTCTGAAAAGACCACGCCTGACGGATTGTGCGGGGAACAGAAGAGGATTGCCGCGCATCCTTCGCTTCTATTCCTGAATTCATCCCTGTCAAAGGAGAAGAGACCGTCAGAACATGTAAGGTCGAATCTCCTGATGATCCTGCCGTTATCCTCGATCATGTGCACAAAGGGCTGGTAGCACGGGTATGGAAGCAGGATTTCATCACCTTCCTTCGTGAAGAGATTCATCGCGAGGGAAATTGCATGAAGCATTCCCTGAGCATAGATGACCTGGGATGAGGAAACGTCCCAGCCATGTTTTTCCTTAACGAAGGCACGCACTTCAGGAAGCATGTCCTTATGTGATGCATAACCCGGGACAGCCAGATCTGTTTCCCTCTGAAGTGCTGCTTTTATCACGGGAGAGGTCGGAAGATCCATGTCTGCAACCCAGTAGGGAAGGGCATCGGGATTTCCGCATATTTCCTTTATTTCCTGTTTGTTGTACTTCTCTGCATTTGTGCAGCTTCTGTCCACTGCTTTATCAAAATAACTCATTTCTCATTCCTCCATTTCGTAATCCTTCCGACTGTCTTTGAGAGCGGGAAACGGTAAGGTATCTTTATTTCCCCGCTGTTGATGTCATCTGCCACTGCCCTGGCATCATCTTCCGTAAAGGGAAGCTTTATTCTTTTTGCATATGATACGGCAAGTCCTGCATCATTAAGCACCCTTTCACATTCAATATGTGAGACTCCTGCCGATGAGCGTGCCATTGTTATTATTCCTATCCACCCCACTGTCGGGCTGCATGAATATTCCGAGAGTGCCTTTCTTGCCTCTGATGTTATGCCGCCTTTTGATTCCGTGAGGATGAATGTGACGCTTTTTGCCTCCACACCTCTGTCCCTTACGGAAAAGATGCTGACTTCCGAGTAACGGCTCAGGGCGGATGCGAATTTTATCGCATCATCACCTGTATCCCTTAAGATTACCTTATCCATCAGAGTGCCTCCGGATCGAAGGAAGTGAAGTATGCGGCAATCTCCTCCGCATCCTGCTTTGAGATGCCGATGTTGGTGACAAGGCGGCATGCACCTGCTTCGTACAGTACCATGATCCCGTCTTCATTGAATTTCTTAACAAGCTTTTCGATATCATGGGTTTCTGAAGTGAAGAAGAGAATGTTGGTTCCGCATGTTACGATCTTTCCCCATGAAGTCGATGCAATGGCATCCCTGATGAGACGGCAGTTCTCATGGTCATCCTTAAGACGCTCCACGTGGTTTTCAAGGGCATAGATGCCTGCTGCGGCCAGGTACCCGACCTGACGCATTCCGCCTCCGAGCATCTTTCTCAGGCGCTTTGCTTCCTCAATGAATGCCCTGTCCCCTGAGAGCATGGAACCTACCGGACATCCAAGTCCCTTTGAAAGGCAGAAGGTTATATCGTCGCATTCACGTGCCCATTCAGAGAGGGAAATCCCTGTCTCCACGACCGCGTTGAATATTCTTGCACCGTCAAGATGGACCTTCATCCCATGGTTTTCCGCAATCCTTTTGATTGCCTTAATCTTTTCAAGGGGATAGATAAGCCCTGATGTTGTGTTTTCGACCTCAATTATCGCTGAGTGTCCCATGTCATAGGAGTATGGTCTGATGTACTTTTCAAGCTGAGTCTCATCAATGATTCCGTTTACTGACGGAACTTCAATGGGTATTGTGTTTGCAATTGCGCTGACAGCCCCTATCTCGTGCTG
>JBJEWN010000213.1:0-3110 GCA_051885075.1 Bullifex sp. | reverse complement strand
TGACTTCATGATTCGTATCCATGTGCGTCACGTACACATGAAACGAAGCGGATGAAATACCTTTAAGGACCGCTTCCGCTGCGGTGACGGAGCCGCAAACTCCGCAGTCCTTCGCCGATGTTATCGCCGGGTTTGTGTGTCCGTGACACTGTCCCTACCCATCAGGACTGTTTAATCGCGGACCGCAGAGCATGGAATCAGGACAACGTCCCATGGTGCCTATGCATTCCGGCATAACGTAGTGTTTTCACACTCCGGCTAATCAACCGGGTTCGGTTGTTCACCAACCCCCGGGGCTATGCCCCGTGGGTAGTTGATGTCTTATTCCCACTCAATGGTTCCTGGTGGTTTTGAAGTTATGTCGTAGAGTACCCTGTTGACCCCTTTGACTTCGTTGCATATGCGCGATGCGCAGCGCTGCATCACGTCATAGGGCATGCGGTACCAGTCGGCAGTCATTGCATCCTGGCTTGTGACGGCACGCAGCGTGCATACTTCCCTGTATGTTCTCTCATCACCCTGCACACCGACGCTCCTGACGGGGAGAAGGTCGGCAAGCGCCTGCCATATCTCACCGTAGAGACCTGCCTTCCTTATTTCTTCAATGAAAATCGCATCGACATCCCTCAGGGTATCAAGGCGCTCTTTTGTCACTTCACCGATACACCTTACTCCGAGTCCGGGACCGGGGAACGGATGGCGGTCGACAAGCTCTTCGGGAAGTCCGAGCTCACGTCCGAGTTCACGTACTTCATCCTTGAAGAGTTCCTTCAGAGGCTCAAGCAGTTTCCACTTCAGATCCTCTGGAAGTCCTCCAACGTTGTGGTGCGATTTGATCGTGGATGTCGGGCCACCGAACGGGGACTTCGATTCAACGATATCCGGATACAGTGTGCCCTGGGCAAGATGTGTTATCTCACCGCACTTCCTTGCTTCATTGTAGAAGGTATCGACAAAGAGCTTACCGATGGTTTTTCTCTTGTCTTCAGGATCCGTCTTGCCCTTAAGGGCAGCAAGGAATGCTTCTTCCGCATCCGCATACTGGAGTCTCATGCTGAAGTGTTTTCCGAAAAGCTCGAGGACATTTTCGGCTTCATGTTTTCTCAGCATGCCATTATTGACGAAGACACACACCAGTCTGTCCCCGATGGCACGGTGGATGAGAACTGCCGCAACGGATGAGTCGACACCGCCTGACAGTCCGCAGAGGACCTGTCCGTCACCTACTTCCTCCCTGATGCGCTCAACCTGCTCATTGATGAAGTTACCCATGTTCCAGTCGGCATTTGCCTTACAGATATCCAGGACAAAGTTGGAAAGCATCTTCTGTCCGTCCACTGAGTGAACCACTTCAGGGTGGAACTGCACTCCGTAGAACTTTTTCTCCCTGTTTTCAATGACTGTATATGGACAGTTGGGTGTGTCGGCTGTGGTAACGAAGCCTCCCGGGATTGAGGAAACGCTGTCTCCGTGGCTCATCCACACCTGACTGTTCTGAGGCACACCCTTTAAAAGCTCGCCTTCCTTCAGTATGTTTATGTTTGCGATCCCGTATTCCTTCTTTTCAGGACAGGTGACGTTTCCGCCTAACAGGAGTGACATTACCTGAAGTCCGTAGCATATGCCGAGGACGGGAATGCCGAGCTCAAAGATTGCCTTATCGGGACGGGGAGAACCTTCCTGGCTGACCGATGCAGGTCCGCCTGAGAAGATTATTCCCTTAGGTGCCATCTGCCTTATCTCCTCAGCGGTAGTATTGAAAGGCACGATCTGGCTGTAAACGCCGAGTTCACGGACGCGCCTTGCGATGAGCTGGCTGTACTGAGCTCCGAAATCGAGTACGATTACTGTATCGTGAGAGGCTTTTTCCATCGCTCCTCCTACCAGGATATTGATTTAACGGGCGGATATGCCTTTCTGACAGCCTCACTTAATGCAAGACCTCCTACCACACCCACACCGCTCTGGATGAGGTTTCCGGGGATCTCGGCAACTGCCGTGGGAAAACCGGTCAGGAATGCACCTGCAAGGAGGCAGTAGCCACCTGCGACGATGACCATGCATATGACACCGGCAAGGATCTTCTTTGCCCATGTTATGTTTTCACCCCTCATTATGAGTGCCATCACCAGGCCTTCCAGTCCGTGGACGATGAAGCTGATGAGTGCCCACTGGGGATAGCCTCCGAGCACATCCGCAAGTGCGGTTCCGATACCTGCGGAAAGCCCTGCGGTGACAGGTCCCAGGGTGTATGCGATGAAGCAGATCGCCACATCACATGGATTGAGGTACCCTCTTGCAGTGGGTATCTTGATTATCATGGTAAACACGGCCACGACTGCAATTGCAATCGCAAGTGTTGCGGTCTTTACCGTGCCGCTCTTTTCCTCAGCCATATATGACCTCCAGTGTGATCAGGAATAATAACGGAAGAATAACGCTAAGCGCCAAATGTGTAAACTGTTTTACCCCAAACGGAAGGACGTGAAAATCACTTCTTTTCACATTCCTCCCGTACCCTCTGAGGTCAAGGAATGCAGCAGTGGTGCTGATGCTTTTCAGTGCCACGACAAGGGCTGACGTGAAGGTTGGCATCAGCTTTATGTACCCTCTGCCTCCCTTTGAATCCTCATCGGGATTGGGAAGGCGGAGACGCTGGGAGTCCCTGATCCGAGAAAACGTGGAAGCAAAGGACGGGATGAATCTCAGGGCAAGCGAAAGCACGAGTGATGCTGAGTAAGGCAGGCGGAAGAACCTCAGTGCAAGCAGAATGTCCCTTGATGAAGCCGTCTGTATCAGCAGCGTGCAGAGGACGGAAATCGTTATGAATCTGTTCAAAAGCACCTGTACTGTCAGAAGTCCTTCCCGTGTTATCAGGGTAAATTCACCCAAAGTGACAATCGGAGAGCCTGACCTTTCCTGAAGCGGCATGAAAATGATCATGAAGATTATGACAGGAAGCATCAGTCTGAGTGTCCGAAGTGTAATCTTCATGCCAACGGAAACAACTGAGAGCACCGTCACTGCCAGAGTCAGTGCGTACTGTACGTAAAGTGGCATTTTCAGGAATACACATATGCACATCAGGACCGTGAAGATGATCTTTGCCC
>JBJEWN010000212.1:0-13725 GCA_051885075.1 Bullifex sp. | reverse complement strand
GAAGTACCGTGAGGATGCCCATATGACACCTTCAAACAGGTGCAAATTCGACTTTCCCCATGATGCGTCCATGCACCCCGACCACTGGGTCGGTGACAGGGCGGCGGAACACATAAAAAACCTTGATCCATCCCAAAAAGCCTTCGTCTGGGTAAGCTTCTCAGGTCCCCATTACCCAGTGGACACACCGCGTGAGTACACCGATATGGTCGACATGTCAAAGGACGGCGGAAGGGTGTTCAGGAAAGGAGAGTGGGAGAAGGGTGACAAATACCACGCCAACGGTTACTACGGACCAGGTACCACCGAGGGCAGCAGTCATGCCGATAAAAATTCCCAGATGAACTACAGTGAGGAGTACTGGACCGACTGGCGGAGAAGATACTTCGGCAATGTGGTGCTCATCGATGAGATGATGGGGAAGGTGATAAAGGCTGCCCAGGAGAAGTGGGGTGATGATTTCATCGTCATCTACACATCCGACCACGGTGAAATGATGGGTAACCACTCCCTCTGGGGCAAGAACGGAAGTCTTTATGAAGATGTTCTCAGGGTACCGCTTGCAGTCTGGGAGCCTCATGGAAAACATGAGTGCGTGAAGAAGACCGTCCTTTCCACCGATCTTTACCCCACAATACTCAAGTATGCAGGCATTACCGGTCTTCATCCGCTCTGTGACGGAGTCCCACTGGATGAGGATGAGGGCAGGAGTTATGTCATCAGCGAGTGCGACAACAGGGTTGCCGTCATCAAGGACCGCATAAAGCTGGAGTGGAACAGATACCCGAGGACCGGAAGGATCTATAAGGAGCTTTACGACCTGGAAAAGGATCCTGATGAGTTTGAAAACGAGTATTTCAATCCTGAATACTCCGCTAAGGTCAGGGATCTCGAGGCGATCCTTGAGGAGAAGGAAGAAAAGGAGCACCTCCTTTCGACAGTATTCTTCGATAACGGTGAAAGACCGTACTATGCCAACTTCGGAAACGGTGCGGGTTACATATCAAACGGAGGTCTGAATTGAACCCAAATATAGTGATCGTAATGTGCGACCAGCTGAGAGCTGATCTCAGGAAAGGAAGGGGCTATCCCCTTGATACGATGCCTTTCCTTGATGAGTTCGATAGGACCTGGTGCGGGTTTGAAAACGCATACACATCAAACCCGACGTGCATGCCCGCCCGGGTCAGCATGCTCACGGGGCGCTATGCATCGTGCCACAATGTCAGGACCAACCATAATGTCCATGACGCTGTGTACAGCAAGGACATGATCGATGTTCTGAAGGAGAAGGGCTATGCAACTGCCCTCTGCGGCAAGAACCACTCACACCTTACGAAGGATGATGTGGATTTCTGGGAGGAATGCTTCCACCTTGGCGCGATTGAAGGAATGAAGGTAAATGAGGATGAAGCATCACTTGACCGCTTCCTGAAAACGCTTCACTTCTGTGACTCCGATGTTCCATCCCCATATACCGTGAAGGAGCAGCTTCCCTACAGGAATGTCTCATCATTCTTTTCCTTCATTGACTCTCTGGAAAAAGAAAAACCTTTCTTTTCCTGGGTAAGCTTCGCAGAGCCACACAACCCCTATCAGGTTCCCTCTCCTTACTTTGACATGTTCCCGCCGGAGATCCTTCCTGAAATAAAGACGGATCTCAGCGGAAAGGGTGAGAAGTTTCATTTCATGAGGAAGATGTGGGAGAAGGTATACGGTGCTGACATTGAAAGGAGGATCCTCCGTGACCGCTCCAATTACCTCGGAATGCTGCGACTCATCGATGATCAGTTCAGAAGGCTTTATGAGGGACTTGAAGAGAGAGGACTCATTGGGCATACCGTGATCTTCTTCATATCCGACCATGGTGATTTCGCAGGCGAATACGGCCTTATCAGGAAAGGACCGGATTTGTCCGAACCTCTTGTAAGAATACCTTTTGCAGTCGGAGGAGGTCCGATAAAGATAAGAGGCATCGACAGAAAGACAATGGTCTCCATAACGGACATCTTTCCGACGGTGTGTGCCCTTACAGGAGCTGAAACACCATTCGGCGTTCAGGGAAGGAACCTCCTCCCCGTACTTGAAGGCAGACCCTATCCGGAAAAGGACTTTGCGGCCGCTTACGCTGAATGCGGTTTCGGGGGACTGTACTGGAATGAAAATGATGTTCTGGATCCTGAGGCTGAAGGAGCCGCGACCGATGACTGGCAGGCTTTCGACTGTCTCAACACCTGGACACAGGCAGGGTGTGTCAGGATGGTCAGAAAGGGACGATTCAGGATCATCGGGGACATGATGGGAAATTTCCGCCTTTACGATGTGGTAAGTGACCCTGAGGAGTGCACTGACCTTTCAGAGAATGCTGAATACTCAGCCGTGCTTACGGACATGGTGAAGGAACTTGCCTCAGCGATGATGAGAGCTTCGGATCCCATTCCGTCCCCATCCAGACGCTACAGGGTGAAGCAGCACCCTGACGGATACTTCTTTGATGAATCATTCAGGGTGGAAAAGGACCCGGGAGTGAAGTATTTCCCGGTAAAAAGGAGAGGTGATGTCAATGGATAGGGAGCTTTGTTTTTCACCGTTCAGGGGTGCAGTGTATTTTCCATCCCGGGCATACAATGCATATCAGACAATTGAATATTATTCATGCGCGGAAACTGCCAGGGATTTTACCTACGCACATGATGCCGGTCTTAAGGCACTGAGGATCTTTCTCAGTTACGAACAGTATCTGAAGGATGAGGAAAGGTTCTTCTCTGCCGTGTCAGACATCGTGGGCAGTGCGGAAAAGTGTGAACTCAAAATCATGTTCGTTCTCTTTGAGCACTGCGGAAGGGACTTCAATGAAGACAATGCACTGGACAGAGATCCGATGACGGCAGTGTGCGTCCGCTCCCCTGCCATTCAGACCGTCATGGATCCTGAATCCTGGGAGCCCTGCCGCAATTATGTCAGGGCCTTCATGGAAAAGTATGGGAATGATGAGCGCCTTATCGCCATCGAAGTCATGAATGAACCGGACATTGCCGACATGCCATTTACAGTAAACATGCTTGAAACGGCACATGAATGCAAAGGCACAGTTCCCCTTACGATAGGGTGCATAGGACTTGATGAATGCCTTGTCTACGGAGATCTGATTGACATACTGCAGTTCCATGACAACTTCCCGGCCGACATCCGTGCCTTTGAGGGAAAACTGGCACTCGGTGCCATGATAAAGGAAAGAACCGGTAAGCCGGTCTGGATCTCGGAGTGGCAGCGCCTGAGAAAAAGCGGTCCCGGCTGGGATGTTCCCGTAATCCCTGAAGAGGAGAAGGGACCTGATCTTGCCTCGCTTGAACCCAGTGTTGAGAAAAGCGGGCTCGGATCCTTCTTCTGGTCACTTATGGTGAAACCTGCATACCTATCCACCCAGCGGCCCAACGGAACGTTCAACGGGCTCTTTCATGAGGATGGAGTTCCATGCAGTGCTGCCGATTACGAGGCTGTTTCGAAAAAGAAGTCATCAGAGGAAAGATATTCCATGCCTGAGTGGTATCTGAAGGACAAAAAGGAGAAAAATTGATGAAATATGATAAAAGCGGCTATCCCCGTCCCCAGTTCAGAAGGGATGAGTGGCTGAGCCTGGACGGCATCTGGACATGTCATATCGAAAGAAGGTCATTCTGCTTCCGTGAGCGGAAGACCGTGGATCCTCTTGTGAAGGCGGGCTATGAGGATGAAATCCTCGTGCCGTTCGCGCCTGAGACGAAGGCATCGGGACTTGCTGCGAACGAAATAATAGATAAAATCTACTACCACAGGAAGATAAGTGTTCCCTACTACTGGGAAGGGAAGAGGATACTCCTTCACTTCGGTGCCGTCTTCTACCATGCGGACATATTCATCGACGGTGTATTCGTTGATTTCCATGACGGGGGAAGCACTTCGTTCACACTCGACATCACACAGTATGTCAGTGACATGAGGGAGCATGATCTGGTGGTAAGGGCCACGGCAGACCTTCAGGACGGTTCGATACCTTCCGGGAAGCAGTCGTCGTACATCACATCCTACAGATGCTTCTATCAGAGGACCACCGGTATATGGCAGAGTGTCTGGATGGAAGGGGTTGCAAAGACATCCGTAATGTCAGTGAAGACCGTATGGTCTTCCGATGATTCCACGCTCATCTTCACTCCACGCTTTCAGGGCGTGCTTTCGGATCATGAGATCATGGTAACGGTTGACGGAAAGGAAAAGACCGTGCCTGCCAGGGACGGTGTTCCCTTTTCAGTTAAAATCAGTAACCCGAAGCTCTGGTGGCCGGGAAAACCGTATCTTTACGACATAACGTACACGCTGAAGAAAAACGGGGATGTCATTGATACGGTACATTCATATGCTGGCCTCAGGACAATTGAGATAAAGGACGGTGCCACGCTCATTAACGGCAAAAAGCTTTACCAGAGACTGGTCCTTGACCAGGGCTTCTACCCTGAATCGAACTGGACAAGTCCCTCTGACAAAGCACTGGAAAAGGACATTAAGCTTTCCCTTGCCGCGGGCTTCAACGGCGCACGCCTCCACCAGAAGGTCTTCGAGGAGAAGTATTTTTACTACGCTGATAAACTCGGCTACCTTGTCTGGGGTGAAAGTCCTTCCTGGGGACTGAGTTACAATGATGAAGGGCTACCTGCCAGGAACTTTCTTTCCGAGTGGAGGCAAATAATCGAACGGGACGTGAACCATCCATCCATAATATGCTGGACACCGCTCAATGAAACCTGGCACGTGAAGGATGTCATCTCCCACAGAAGGCTTCACAGGGATGCCTACATGGTGGCAAAGAGCATCGATCCGACGAGGCCCGTAAACGATGCAAGCGGCTATATCCACTTCATCACAGATCTCTGGACAGTCCACCACTACGAACAGGACAGTGAGAAACTGAAGAAGATACTTGCTCCCGAAGAGGGAGGCGTGTATGTAAGATTCCCCGACTATGAGAAGCCCGTAGAGGGGCAGCCGTATCTCATCGATGAGTACGGAGGTGTCAAATGGGATCCCGAGACGCAGCGAATTGAGGCACTCTCATGCTCGCAGAACCTTCAGTCGTGGGGATACGGAAATGCACCGCGAAGTGAGGAAGAGTACATTAAGAGGGTGAAGGACCTCACTGAGATGATCATCTCAATTCCTTCGATAAGCGGTTACTGTTACACGCAGCTTACCGATGTGGAGCAGGAGAAGAACGGTATTTACTTCTATAACAGAAGAAAGAAGTTCGACATGAAGATGATAAAGGCGATCTTCTCCGCAAAGCCGGAAGGATATATCTGATTCACGAAAGTTTTGACGGCGTGAAGCCGTAGAACTTCCTGAAGGCGGACGTGAATGCGGACAGACTTTCGTAGCCTGTCTGTTCCGCAACCTCCGATACCGTATAGCCCAGTGTCCTCAGCATCGAGTTTGCATGGCTCATCTTTATCTCATGAACCTTCGCTGTCGGTGTCATGCCGTAATACTCACGGCAGAGTCTGATGAGATGTGCCCTTGACATGTTCATGTATGCGCACATCTCTTCCAGATCCCACCTGTCACCGACGTTTGCCGTCACATCGCGCCATAGCTCGTTGAAGCGCCTTATGTGATCCATGCTGCGTCCTGAAGTGGCAGTGAGATTGAGTTCCCGCTTCATGTATTCGATCAGGAGCTGGCTTGTCAGCTCCTGTATGAATACGAATCCCGACCGCTGTGCTTCCTCTTCATGGATAATACTTTTGAAACAATCATGAATTTCAGATGAGCACACGCTCCTTGCATGCATGTAGTCATCAGGGACGTTCGTAAGCCACTGGGCATCCTTTTTAATCTGGATCCAGCATAACTCCCATTTATCACTTAAAGGACTATGCCTGTGCCCCTGACCATAGGATGAAGAAAAGAAGAATTCTCCGGGAGAAAGAGTGAAAGCAGTTCCGTCCTCCATTACAAATCTTCCTTCACCGGAAAGACTTACTATCATGATATGAAAAGGCCTGTCCTGTTCCCTGATTATCTCGGATCCTTTCGAAAGCAGACTGTGTCCGCCTGCCCAGATTCCCATCCTGCCGAGAATGCCGTCAGTAAGAAGGTGGACGGGAAGGAATTCTTCCTTCGTCGTTCGGGAAAAATGATTGAGATCACGGAATCTTGCCATGGTATCACTCCTTTTCTTCAGCTTAACCGAAATGAGACGATTTAGCAAATAAATGAACAAAACCACAATTGCATTCACCCATGCAAACTTTAGCATTTAAACATGAAAGACAGAAAACCGAACATATTATGGATCTGTTCCGACCAGCAGAGATATGACACTCTCGGCTGCTACGGAAACTCTTTTGTGAAAACCCCTGTACTGGACTCTCTGGCTGAAAACGGCGTGCTTTTCGAGAATGCCGTTTCCCAGAGTCCGGTATGTTCCCCGAGCCGTGCCGCATTCCTTACAGGCCGTTATCCAAATACATGCCGCATGAGGCAGAACGGTGCCGACATCCCTGACACGGAGCACCTCGTCACGAAAACATTCCACGATGAAGGGTGGTACTGCGGGCTTTCCGGAAAGCTCCATATCCGTGCATGCAACCCCGCTTCCGGGTGCACCGTATGCGAATCCAGGATAGATGACGGATATGATGAGTTCCACTGGTCCCATGACACGGCTCCGGTATGGGGACTCAACAATGAGTACTACAGGTGGCTTGATGAGAAGTACGGCGTAACCTATGAGACAAAGCCCACACCGCAGAGCAGATACGTCAGGTACGGCATGAGTGAAAAGATGCATCAGAGC
Source organism: Bullifex sp. (assembly GCA_051885075.1). GTDB lineage: Bacteria > Spirochaetota > Spirochaetia > Sphaerochaetales > Sphaerochaetaceae > Bullifex. Next base: position 6,896 of record JBJEWN010000212.1, on the reverse strand, counting down.
TACTGGTGCGCTGAGAAGGCCATTGACTTCATCCGTGCGAACAGTGACCGCCCCTGGCTCTTTTCAGTGAACATGTACGATCCTCACCACCCGTTCGATCCTCCGAAGGAATATCTTGACAGATACACTGAATCCCTTGATTCCATCCCGCTTCCCACATATCTGGATGGCGAGTGGGAGACTAAGACAGTATGGCAGAAACAGGACCATACCGGTGCGTACAACCACCATGCCGGGCACCCGTTTTCCGGGATGAACGACACTGACCACAGAATGCAGAGGGCTGCATACTGGGCAATGTGCGATCTCATCGATGCCCAGGTCGGACGCATGATCGAAGCCCTTAAGGAAACGGGACAGTATGAGAACACGATCATCCTCTTCCACAGTGACCACGGAGAGATGCTCGGGGACCACGGCGTCTACCTCAAGGGGCCGTTCTTCTACGACTGCTGCGTCAAGGTGCCGCTCATCATCTCATGGCCCGGAAAACTTGCACCCAGGCGGATCGAAGGACTTGCCGAGCTCATGGATCTTCCTGAAACGCTTCTGGAGCTTGCCGGGCTTGAAAGAAACGCAGGCATGCAGGGTAAGTCACTTGTTCCACTTATGGACGGAAGCAGGAAGTGCATCCATGAATCGGCATATGCCGACTACATGAACGCGATGCCGTGGCATCAGGAGCCGAAGGCATTTGCCTCAATGGTAAGAACAGCAGACTGGAAACTTGTGGTTTCACACGCAGGAAACGGGGAAGGGGAGATGTACGACCTTAAAAACGATCCTGAGGAGCTTCATAACCTTTTCCATGACAGTGCTTACACACAGAAGAAACTTGAGCTTTACGCACTGCTGCTTGACAGGTGGGCTCATCAGGCAGATCCGCTGCCAGCAAGAAAATCTGAATGGTAAAACCCAGAAAAGGAGATAAAAACATGATGAAAAAAGCATTGATGATCATGATGGTACTGATCATGGCTGCATCCATGATCTTTGCATCAGGTGCTGCAGAAGCCAAGGCTGAGGAGCCGAAGAAGGGTGACACCGTGCAGTGGTGGGATCACTTCCTTCCCCTCGCATCCCTTCACAGGACACTCTGGGATCAGAGTGAGGCTGAGACAGGAGTTCCCATCGTCTACACCCAGTACGATCCGGCAAAGCAGAGTGAGGCACTCCTGCTTGCACACAGAACCAATTCATGCCCCGATGTCTTCTCACTGACACTCTCAGGAGGTCCCGGACTTGAGGCAAACCTATATAACGAGGGATGGTTCAAACCTCTTGCAGTCGAAAAATCCGATCTTCCCCAGATCGTTCAGGATTCCCTCTTCGAGGGTTACACCCTCTTTGACGGAAAGGTTTACTCATTCCCGACATACTCCATCAACCACAACGCACCTCTCTGGTACCTGACAAAGTACGTCAGCGAGGATGAGGTTCCCGAAACATTTGATGAAGCAAGAGCCCTTGCAAAGAAGATCACGGCTGAAAACGGCGGAAAAACTTACGGTTTCGTCATCCCGTTTGCATTCACCGACAGGATGAATGCCACGATCGAGGATCTTATGAACGTGATCGGAAGCGACGGTTTCATCAACTGGACTACAGGTGAATACAACTACGCATCGGAAGAGATGTTCACCGTCTTCGAGTTCTTCACAGGGCTATGGGATGACGGCTCAGTCCTTCCCGCTTCCCTCAGCCTCAACATGAGAAGCGCACGCGAGCGCTGGGCAGCAGGTGAGGCAGCAATGCTCATCGACGGCGCCTGGAACATCGGTGTCGTGAAGACAAGTTTCTCCGAGCTCTATGACAACGGCAGTGTCGGAGTTGCGGAGCCTCTGAGAGAGGTTTCCGGTAAGGAGTATAAGGTTTACAAGAACCCGCCATCAGGCGTCTTCTACATCTCGTCAGACTCTGACAACGTTGAGGAAGCAACCAACGCACTTCTCAAGTTCATGGGTGAGGACTACTACATAGGACTTGCAGAAGCACAGGACCAGCCTCCACTTGACACCTCTGCGGTTGAAAAGGCTGATGTTGACCCCACATACCGTGAAGTATGTGACATCTTCGGACGCACGATGGCGTATAAACCTTCCCCCGTTCTGAGAAACGTTGAAGTTGCCAAGGTCTCAAGTGAGATGAGGGACATCCACCCGAATCCGGCTGAAATCCTTCAGGGTTACTGCTCCGGTTCACTGAAAGACTGGAAGAGTGAGCTCATAAAATACAACGATGCCATGACGAAGGAAAGGGACAGGGCAATTGCCAAGTGCCGGAAAGACGGCGTGAACGTATCCATAAATGACTGGATCTTCACCAATTACACTTACGGTGAGAGTTATCTCACTGAGATGTACGCAGACAGCAGAAAGTAGTCTGAACCGCATTACAGCCATATCCCCGGTCCTTGTTGCCGGGGATATGAATGAGGTCCTGAAATATGAGAACAACGATAAAGAAACATAACCCGACAGGGTGGATATGGCTTTTTCTCATGCCTACCCTGATACTCTACACAATCTACACGATACTTCCGATCATCGCATCGGTATGCTACTCCTTCATGGACTGGGTGGGATACTCGAAAAAAGGGACTTTCGTTGGCTTTGAGAATTACATCGAGCTTTTCCACGACAGTCTTTTCTGGAACGCAATGAAAAACACGTTCCTCTTCCTGCTTTATGCAGTCCCCGGGCGCTTTATCCTCTCATTCCTGCTTGCGCTTGTACTTACGGCGAAAATAACACCGATGAAGTCAGCATACAGGACCATGATATTCATCCCTGTCGTCACGACAGGTGCGATCATCGGCACGATAATGACGATGATCTTCGATCCGGGAAACGGACCGGTGAACCTCATCCTGACGAAGCTTCACCTGATTGACTCCAGTGTAAGCTTTCTCGGTAACGGGGACACCGCACTTGCAACCTCTGCCGTGATCTGGATCTGGAAGTGGATCGGAACCTCCCTGATCTACTGGATCGCTTCCCTTCAGAGCATACCCGATGAACTCTACGAAGCCGCAACCGTGGACGGTGCAGGTGTTTTCATGAAGTTCCGTGCGATCACACTGCCTCTGCTCGTTCCTTATGCGGCACTCATTTTCATCCTCACTTTAAGTGATGCAATGAAGGTATTCGACCTCATGCTCACGCTCACGGGAGGAGGACCGTTCTTCAGAACGGAAGTGATCGAACTCTTCATCTACCGTCATGCATTCACATCCTCATCCCCGAGGATAGGATATGCTTCAGCGGCGGCTACGGTATTCGGACTTATCTTCGTTCTCATAACGCTTGTAAGGATGATACCGGGCAGAAAGGAGAAGACGGAATGACATTAAATGCGAAAAGAACCGTCGGTAAGACGATAATCGGAATATTGCTTGCAGCAGTGTGCTTCATCTGGATATACCCGTTTTTATGGATGATATCGGCATCATTCAAATCCACGATGGAGCTCTTTCAGAACGGGCTTAAACTCATACCCGAACACTTTTCCTTCGACAGTTACGTAAGGGCATGGGTAAAGGGTAACTTCGGAACCTACTTCTTCAACAGCGTGTTCGTGACAGTCTGGACGATCGTGCTTGTCGTAGTAAGATGCGCGATGGCAGGCTATGTTCTCGGCACCTATGACTTTAAAGGAAAGAAGATAATAATCTCAGTACTGCTGGCAACCTTCCTCATTCCCACAGGCACCACTATCATCCCGACAGTGGACATCAGTGACGCCCTCGGCCTTCTCAACACCAGGATCGGCATGATACTGGCACTCGGAGGTGCCGGAAACGTTGCAGCCCTGATGCTCTACAAGGCCACCTTTGAAGGCGTGCCCAGGTCACTGAGGGAAGCTGCGGAAATCGACGGCGCGGGCTTCTTCACCGTGTTTGCACGCGTCATGCTTCCCATGAGCGGTGCAGTTACCGCCACTACGGTCATCATGACATTCATGGGAGCCTGGAACAACTTCATGATACCCCTGGTATTCTCCTTCGGAAAACCTGAATACAGAACCCTTCCTGTCGGAATGATGGCCTTCCAGGGGGCAAATGAAACTGACTGGTCAGGCATGGCGGCTGCGGGAACGATATCACTTATTCCCATAATGCTTGTCTTCATATGTCTTCAGAAATACTTCATCAACGGAATCGCGGGTGCGGTCAAGGAGTGATTTAATGAAAAGAGAATATCCCGATCCATCATTTGAAAGAGCAGAGTGGATCGATCTGAACGGAAAATGGTCATTTGCCTTTGATGATGCCGATACAGGCATCAGGGAAAGATGGTATGAAAAGGAACTTCCTCTTACCATAAACGTACCTTTTGTTTACCAGTGTGAAAAAAGCGGTATCGGCGATAAGACATACCATCCCGTAATCTGGTATGAAAGGGAAGTGGAAGTTCCTGAAATCCCGTCAGGCAGGGAAGCACTTTTAAACTTCACTGCTGCAGATCATGAGTGCACTGTATACGTTAACGGAAGTGCCGCAGGATCACACAGGGGAGGATACACTCCGTTCTCCATTCCCGTGAGCGATTACCTCATCCCCGGCAGAAACCGCATAGCTGTAAGGTGCGAGGACAGGCATGACACCGCACAGTGCCGCGGCAAGCAGATCTGGACTGAGAATAACTTCGGCTGCTGGTACACTGCATCATCAGGAATCTGGGGTGACGTATGGATGTCCTTTACCGGTAAAGACCGCATCACGGCTTGCATGATAACACCGGACCTCGATGAAAGGATGGCCCACTTTGAAGTGTGCTACAGCCCTTCCTTCAGCGGTAAGGGTACCATCACCGTCGAACTGCTTTACAACGATGAGCATGTGAGCACATCGGTCTTTGAGACTGAAAGCTACCGACAGTTTTTACACATCCACGTGAAGCAGCCCCACAGCGTCGATGACGTGCACACCTGGTCGCCGGAGCACCCCAATCTCTACACAGCACTCCTGACCCTTAAGGATGGTGGTGGAAACGTCTCTGATGAAGTTAAGACATACTTCGGCATGAGGAAGATAAGCATCCATAACGGAAAGATCCTTCTCAACAACAGGCCTCTTTATCAGAGACTCATCCTCGACCAGGGATACTGGGAGGATTCGCTCCTTACTCCTCCGGATGATGATGCATTCCGCCGTGACCTTGAACTTATCAAGGCCATGGGCTTCAACGGACTGAGAAAGCATCAGAAGATCGAGTCAGGGAAATTCTACCACCTTGCCGATAAGCTCGGCCTCATAGTCTGGGCAGAGCTTCCGAGCCCGTACTCATTCTCATCCGATGAGATTCTGGAGGTTGAAAGCGAGATGAGCCATATTGTCCGCCACCTCTACAACCATCCTTCCATCGTGACATGGGTTCCCTTCAATGAATCGTGGGGAATAAGGGACGTGCTCCATGACAAAAGACAGCAGGAGTTCGTGAAAGGAATGTTCCATATCATCAGGGCCCTCGATCCGATCCGCCTTGTCAGCGGAAACGACGGATGGGAAATGCCCATCCACGAGTTCGCCGCTGTCCATGACTATGACATCCATGACAGGGAAAGCTACTGGAAGAAGTATTCCGACCTTGATGAGCTGATGCGCCATGCCGCTTCGCACAGACAGCTTCTTGCCGACTGCAACACCTATAATGGAGAACCCATGATCCTCACGGAGTACGGCGGAATTGCACTTGCATCCCAGGCCCATGACGGAGCCTGGGGGTACAGAGGTCCCGCAAGGGATGAAAATGAACTCATATCCAGGCTTCAGACACTTATGGATGTGATATACTCTGACGCAAGGCTGGCAGGCTTCTGTTACACACAGCTTACAGACGTACAGCAGGAAGTCAACGGACTCCTGCGTCCTGACAGGACGCCGAAGTGCGACACTGAAATCTTCAGGAAGATATTCAGCCCCAGAGAGGACAGATGATCTACAGGAAAACCGAGCGGAGGGTACAGTCGTACCTTCCCATCCTTAAGGAAAGGATGTACAGGAGTGAAGGTGTCTTCCCTCCTGTTTATGTCAGACAGTTTGAAGAATACACGGAGAAAAGCAGGAGAGGGGAAACTCTCATTGAATCTTATCCATACCGCTTCGGTTCAGAAGGTGATGACACGCTCTTTTCCTTCACGCTCGCCGTTCCCGACAGGAAAGAGGATATTTATCTTTTCTTTCCCCTTGGAACCGATGCACTGTTAACAATAGACGGAAAAGCGGAAAGCAACATCAATCCCCGACACACGACAGTGTGCCTTAACCCATGGAAAGGAAGAACCGTAAAGTGTGAAGTAAGGTGCTGGGACGGATACATATTCCCCGGAACACGCCCCCTTACCGACACCCAGCTGCTGACCACTGTCGGGACTCATCAGATTGACTACCCCATTATCCTTTCAGAGCCGAAGGTGCTTGTCAAAAACACACACTCCTTTTCACTGTACTATGACGTATTCACCCTTTATGACCTTGCATCGAACCTTCCCGAAGGCTCGATGGAAAGAGAAGTCATATTCACGAAGCTGAGAAAGGCACTTTCGGAATATCCGATGTGCTCACCTGAAAACGCAGAGGAAAGTGCTGAAAGGGTAAGAAAAACAATAGCACCGCTCTTTGATGCGGTAAACGGCTTCTTCACCCCCTCATCATACAGCACAGGCATGTCCCATCTCGACCATGCCTGGCTCTGGCCGATAAGGGAAACAGAAAGAAAGGCTGTGAGAACGATAAGCGGAATGACTGCCCTCATGAGGGAGTACCCTGAGTTCATCTTTTTATCCACACAGCCAGTGCAGATGGATTACGCTTTCAGGACCAGACCTGAACTTTATGGGAAGGTGAAGGATGCATATGCCAGAGGGCAGTGGGAACCCAATGGTGCCGGGCTTAT
>JBJEWN010000211.1:0-3131 GCA_051885075.1 Bullifex sp. | reverse complement strand
GCCTCGTTCATCTCTGTTCATAGTGAAAACTCCTATCAGACATTTATACACATATACCCTCTGTTGTCCATAATGCAAGCATGTCTGAGACTCATACCGGATCTTTTAACTCCATCAGACATTTATACACATATTCTCTTTGATGGTTATAATGCAAGTTTATCAGTGATTCATACCATATCAGTTAAACTTCCTAACAAATCCTTCTGTCATTCAGGATTCCCCTATACTTAAGTCTGACACCTGCAGATGCAGGTAAAGACTTATTTTATGGGAGGTTCACAATGACAGTGGACTATTTGAAAATCGTCCAGCTTTCGAAGCAGGGTATTTCCTGGAACAGGATTTCACAAACCTGCAAATGCAAGTGGGAGACGGTGCAGCGCACCATTATAAGGTGTGCGGAGGTATGGGGAAGCATTGATTCAGTACCCGACGGAATAACATCGGCAGACATCGATGCGCTGATAAACCGCAGAACAGCATGTGATGACGGATATCTTCAGCCGGACTGTGATGATATTCTTGAAAAGTGCCGTAAGGGAGAAAAGAGGAATGCACTTTGGGGGGAATATGCATTGAAAGCTGAGGAAGCAGGTCTGAAAGCCTATAAGTTATCCCGTTTCAACGATATAGTCTCCGAATACGCCAGGATGAACAACATCATCATATCCATTCACAGGTTTCCGGGACAGGAATGTCAGATAGACTGGGTTGGCGACAAGGCAACCATAATCGATTACGATACCAAGAAGTCCGTACAGCTTCATCTTTTCGTAATGGTGCTTCCATACAGCAGTTATTTCTATACGGAAGCCTTTCCTGACGAGAAGATGCAGTCCTGGCTGCTTGGCCACAAACATGCCTTTGAGTTTTTCGGAGGAGTTCCTACGATTGCAGTGCCGGACAACTGTGCCACCGCTACGGATGAAGCAAGATACAAATACTTTGATACTGTCATCCTTAACAGGAAATATGAGCGTTTCATGGACCATTACGGTGTTATTGTTGCTCCGGCCAGAGTCCGTCGGCCTAAAGACAAACCTACGGTTGAGGCTACTGTCCGCATCATAGAGGATGACCTCATGAAACCTCTTGCAAAGGAGAACATAGGCTCTGTTGCCGAATACAACAGAGCACTCCACAGACTTCTTGCTGAGCGTCTTGCCAAGGATTTCACCAAGAAGCTGGGCTCAAGGACAAGCATATTCATTAATGAGGAAAAAGATAAGCTCAGTCCCCTTCCGCTTCTTGATTTTACTACTGCAAAGGAACAAGAGGCAACTGTCGGTCCCGATTACCGCATTCAGTATGGATATGCTTTCTATTCCGTACCATGCGAATACATCAATACGAAGGTTATTGTCAGGGACGAAAACAGCGTTATAAGGATATTCAACCGCAAACGGGAACTGATTGCAGTACACAGCAAAGCCACTCATATGTGGCAGAGGGTGACAAACCCTGACCATGAGCCTAAGAATGCTGCAATGTTTAACGGTACCACTCCGGATGCGCTCGTTTTCAGGGCTTCCAAGATCGGTGAAAACCTTGTCATATGGGTAAAGGCTACTCTCGAAAGTTCAGTCATACGGAGCGACATGTTCAGAACGGTTGACTCCGTACTCCGTTTTGCGGCATCTGCCGATAAGCAGGATATTGAGAGTGCTGCGCAGAAGGCTTCCAAACTCAAAGTCTTTTCGGTCAAAGGCTTCAAGAACCTCTACAACAGTATCCATACACAAAAGGATAAAGATGCACGAAAAGATGACGATTCCCTTTCTCTGTTCAGCTTCAGCCCCATTTACCTTGAAAAAAATACTGAAAAGGAGGTGAAGTGATGAAGATAAATGATAACATCAGGACTATTTCCCAGTCTCTTTCATTCATGCACCTGGACGGTATGGCCATGCGCCTTGAGAGCGATGCGGGAAGCTGCCGCCAGAATGTTCCTGCAGACCAGCTTATAGCAGGTTCCTTCTCTGTTTACACCTCAGAAGTAAAGGCGGAAAGGGCTGAACGCTGTCTTCGTTCATCCCGTCTTGGCGGCCCGACTCTGTTCAGTGATTACGAACCGATTGCGGGAAGAAACCTGACTAAGGTTGCAATAGACGAACTGGAAAGCCTCAGCTTCATAATGGAACGAAGGCCTCTCGTCATACAGGGAACTCCCGGAGTTGGTAAAAGCTGGCTTGGCATGGCTGTTGCCACCAAGGCGTGTGCTGAATGCTACAGAACATACTGGATTACTTTCACGGATCTTCTTGAAGACCTTAGGTCCAGAAGGATTAAGGACACGGAAGAAGGCAGCAAAAAGTATGGTAAGAGGATTCGTTTCTATTCGAATCTTTTCCTGTGCATTGATGAATTCCTTAACAGTGAGATGTCATTGTCCGATGTATATATCCTTCAGGATCTTTTCAATGCATTTGAAGTGAAGAGAAAGCCTTTCCTCATATGCACTCAGTGTGACCTTAACAAACTACCTGAGATGGTAGGCAACAAAAGCCTTGGTGAGTCAATAAGGGGACGTATATTGGGAAGAGCAAAGATAGTATCCATTGTGGGACCAGACATCAGACTCATGGCTCCTGATAAAAAACCTAAGGGAACGGCTTAACGTTCTCCGTTTTGGCGCGGTCTGCTTATCCGCAGACCGCGGTTTGATACCCCATTTGGAAGCAGTGAAAGCATTCAGCGGAGTGACTCTACTCATATTACATATTTATGTGTTGCATTCCATTTTGTTGATAATCAAAACAGCACTCATTTGATAGTGATGATATATACTGTTTCTTCTTACCGCGCGATGCAATCATCCAGAGCTCTTACAAGCAGCTTGTTCGTGCTTAGTCCTGTTAAAGAGGATCCCTGGTTTAATTCTGTCAGCAACCTCGACTGGCAGAGAGTAAGGAAGCGTATCACGCGTTTCAGACTTTCTGAAGATGCTGTATCATTAAGCATTGAAACAGATTCATAAATTAGCTGCATTAAATGGTCCCGCTTGAAAGACACACAAGTGCATCATCAATCCGTTTTGTTCCATCAAGGACATTATCAAAAAGCTCATTACTTTCCCTTATACAGAGTTAAGTATTGCATTAGGAATCCTTTAAAGTTTCCATTCTTCA
>JBJEWN010000210.1:0-3136 GCA_051885075.1 Bullifex sp. | reverse complement strand
AAATGGAAAATATAAGCGGAGGAACATATGGACAAAAAGGATGTACTTAACACGCTTTCACGCATTGAGGATAAATTTTCGAAGGCACTTGAAAAGCATGCAGGAAAACTTCCTGCAGTTTCAAAGGACGGAGTGTATGATGACAGATCCGATCTTTCCGTTAACTGGACCATCGACAACGGACCTGCATGGTGGACGAACGGCTTCTGGGGAGGAATATACAACCAGCTTTATGCACTGACCGGCAAAGGGGAATATCTTGATGAGGCACGCTCCTCAAGACGCCTTATGGATACATGCTTTCTTTCTGAGTACTATACAGGCCTTCACCATGACGTGGGCTTCATGTGGCTTCCGACTGCGGTTGCGGACTTCATCATGACAGGTGATGACGAGGCAAAGCGCAGGGGCCTGCTTGCAGCCCAGCTGCTGGCTGGAAGGTACAATCCCGCAGGTGAATTCATAAGGGCATGGAATGACATAGTCCCGGGAGAGCCATCAAACAGGGGCTGGGTCATCATCGACAGCATGCTGAACATCTCCATCCTCTACTGGGCAACGAAAGTCACCGGTGATCCGCGCTTTAAAAACATAGCGGAGCGTCATGCCACGACTGTCATGAATAACTTCATCAGGGAAGACGGATCAGTGAGGCACATTGTCGAATTCGATGCGGATAAAGGCGGCTTCGTCCGCGACTACGGCGGACAGGGCATGAAGCAGGGCTCCTCCTGGACACGCGGTCAGAGCTGGGGAATATACGGTTTCACTAACAGCTATGCCCATACGGGACGGAAGGACTTTCTGGATGCAGCAGTGAAAATTGCCGACCATGTAATTTCGGTAATTCCTGAATCATATCTCATCCCCGTTGATTTTGATCAGGATAAAGATCTTTCCTTTGAGGATTCAACCGCATCAGCTGTAATCGCATGCGGCCTTATCGAACTGGAACGCCACGTTCCCGGCAAAGGATACCTGGAAACAGCTGAAAAACTCATTGAGACACTCACTGAAAAAAGAGCTGATTTCAATCCCGCTACTGACGGAATACTTCAGAGGTGCACAGGCTCCTTCAACGGAGCCAACGACAGGGAAGTGAACTTCGTCTATGCAGATTACTACTACCTTGAAGCGCTGATGAAGCTTGCAGGAAAGGATGTGATGTTCTGGTAAACTGATAACAAAGGGGACACTGACAGGAGAGTCCCCGTTTGTTTTCCCAATTGATTGCCTCTCAAATGTTTCTGTATACTCATAGCCACACCCCTGCTGTCCGACCGTATAAAGGAGGAGACTGAGTATGTGCACTCTCATGGAAGAAATCAGGAACAAAAGCTTTAAAGAAGGTGAATCATCCGGAATTTCCAAAAGGAATAAGGATATTGCAATAAAGATGCATGATATGGGAGATCCCGTCGGGAAAATCGCATTAGCTGTTGAGGTAAGTGAAGATCAGGTACGGGAGTGGATTTCACAATTAAAATGATCAGTTCCCTCTTCAATGCATATGAGACCTCCTTTTCGGGAGGCCTCATTGTTTATATGACTGCTTCAGATACTTTTCACTCCCAATTCTTGATCTCATAAAGGCGCTTAACCATGTTCTTCGGCTTCCCGCTTCGTGAAAGATCATGGTTCTCATCGTGAAACAGTACCAGCCTGGTATCCACGCTCCTTTAGCAAGTATAATAAACAGCAGACAGAGCTTCCACTGTCTTTTCCCAAATAATGTGTTGCATGAGAAATACTTACGTGATATATTCAGGTTATGGAGGCAGAGAGTGAGCGATAAGAAGAATAGTTCTTCCCAAAACCCGGAATTTCTTAAAGCCATTAAGGAATTCAGACCAATCGATGATACCTTTATGCGTAGCTTCTTCAGGGATTCTCCGGATATTGCGGAACTTGTCCTGAGGATTCTTCTTGACAAGCCGGATCTGAAGGTCATCAAATCAAAAACGCAGGTTGATCTTAAACGAATCACAGGATCCAGAAGTCTATGCCTTGATGTACTTGCCTCTGATTCAACAGGAAAAAAATATGACATTGAGGTTCAGCGTGATTCCGCAGGAGCAGTTCCCGCCAGAGCCAGGTATCATGCAAGTGCCATTGATGTGGAAAACCTCCATCAGGGGATGGATTTTGACGAACTTCCGGACACATATGTGATTTTCATTACGGAAAAGGATTATTTTAAGCTGAACCAGCCTGTGTATAAAATACAGCGTATTGTGCTCAATAATGGAAAACCATTTGATGATGGCTCGTATATTTTGTATGTTAATGGTGAATACAGGGATGACTCAGATATCGGAAAACTGATGCATGACTTCTGCTGCTCAGATCCGGAAGACATGATGATTCCGGCACTTGCCGCAAGGACGAAATATCTTAAGACCAATAAGAAGGAGATTGAACACATGTGCAAACAGATGGAAGAAATCAGTAACAAAAGCTTTAAAGAAGGTGAATTATCCGGCTTTGCAAAAGGTGAATCATCCGGAATTGCTAAAAAGGCTAAGGATATTGCAATAAAAATGCATGATATGGGAGACTCCGTCGGGAAAATCGCATTAGCTGTTGAGGTAAGTGAAGATCAGGTACGGGAATGGATTTCACAATTAAAATGAACAGTTCCCTCTTCAATGCATATGAGACCGCCTTTTCGGGAGGCCTCATTGTTTTCCTGTTGTTCCGGTCCGGAACAAATGCTGATTCCGGCACTTGCCGCAAGGACGAAATATCTTAAGACCAATAAGAAGGAGATTGAACACATGTGCAAACAGATGGAAGAAATCAGTAACAAAAGTTTTAAAGAAGGTGAATTATCCGGCTTTGCAAAAGGTGAATCATCCGGAATTGCCAAAAGGAATAAGGATATTGCAATAAAAATGCATGATATGGGAGATCCCGTCGGAAAAATCGCATTAGCTGTTGAGGTAAGTGAAGATCAGGTACGGGAATGGATTTCCGGTGAGTAATGATCAGTTCTCTCTTCAATGCATATGAGACCTCCTTTTCGGGAGGCCTCATTGTTTAACTGACTATTTCAGATACTTTTCAAACCACTTCGTGATCTCAGAAAGACGCTTTACCCTGTTCTTCGGCTTCCCGCTTCGTGAAAGGTCATGGT
>JBJEWN010000209.1:0-3153 GCA_051885075.1 Bullifex sp. | reverse complement strand
ATAATCTGAAACAATTCTTTCACAGGGCCGCCTCCGGGCGGCTTTGTATTTTATTGCTCAGTGTATTAAAATGGACTCATAACAATCCACAGGAGAAAAAGATGAAAAAGACTCTTTCCTTTATCACCATCATTCTGATGGTATTCATGCTCTTCACATCGGTTAGCTGTGCAACAAAGGCACCTTCCGCTGAAGCCGTTCAGGAAGTGAAGCTTGTTTCCGGAGTAAGTGAAATCCAGAAGTACGGCAACCTTGTGCTGACTCTTTCCGCTGATGAACTTAAGGCCGCAGGCTTTGAGTATGGAGATGTCGTTGCATTCTATCTCGACGGTCAGCTCATCACGGCACCTTTCTGCACCAACTACTCGGATGTTGAGGTCGGTAAGCTTGTCTTAAGGGACGCAGGCGGCTCTCTCATCCTCGCCATCAACATGGGTGATTTCGCAACCTACTACGGAATTGCCGTCAAGGAGAAATATGCAGATGGCACATATACCTGGATCTTCCCCGAAGGAAAGAGCCTTGAGGATGTTTCCCTCACGCTTCAGATGCACAAGAAGGAAGGCTACAGGGATGAGTACCTCATCCACCAGCTTACAAGAACCAATGAGAGGGCTGATTACTCATCTGATGAAGTCTTTGCAAACTTCCGTGAAGTCAAGGGCGGTGACCTTGGAGCAGGCGCCCTCTACAGAAGCTCAAGCCCCGTCAACAACGAAATCGCGCGTGCATCCTATGCAGATAAATTCGTTTCGGCATGCGGTGTTAAGACTGTCATGAACCTTGCAGACAACGATGACATGATCAAAGGCTATATTGCTGCTGAAGACTTTGCATCCCCGTACTACCGCTCACTCTTTGAGGAAGGCGGAGTCAAGGCCCTCAACCTCGGTGTTGATTTCAAGGCTGAAGAGTTCAAGGCCGGCATTGCCGAAGGCTTAAGGTTCCTCTCCTCCCACGAAGGTCCGTACCTCGTTCACTGTAACGAAGGAAAGGACAGGGCAGGTTTCACATCCGCACTCCTCGGTGCCCTCATGGGTTCTTCCTATGATGAGCTTGTTAAGGACTACATGGAAACATACCTCAACTACTACCATGTGGAAGAGGGCAGTGACCAGTACAATGCAGTCAAAACATCCAACATCGATACCATCCTCCAGCTTATCGCGGGAGTGGGTAAGGATGCTGATCTTTTCTCAGTCGACCTTAGATCCGGTGCAGAAGCATATGTTAAGTCGATCGGACTTACCGATGCCGAAATTGCTTCCCTCAGGGCAAATCTTTCAAGGAACTACTGAGAAAAACAATGAGGTGAGCTTTCCGCCCACCTCGCTTTCAGGAGCCATCGCAGAACCGCGGTGGCTTTTATAATGCCTTTATCCTTATTCTTACCGCTTCCAGATCCTCTGAGCAGGCGAACGGAAGCAGAAGCCCTGCATTCATGAGCAGTGAGCCTGTGAATACTTTATCTCCGACACTGTACATCGCATTTGCATCGAGGCCTCTCAGACGTACGTGGAAGTCTTTGGGATTCCCATGGGAAAGGCGTCTTACCGCAATGAGCACGGCATCCTTTTTATCCTGACTTACTGCAAGACAGCATCCTGCTTCCGGAGTGTGCATCAGGCGGTAAAAGTCACCGTCCTTTATGATCGTACAGAGTTCCTTATACTCATTTATCTCTTTTCTTATCACAGCCTTTTCATCTTCACTGAGCTTTGTCGGGTCAAGCTCAAGCCCGTACGACCCGATCATGGCAACTGAGCTTCTTGTGAAAAGCGGTGTCATCCTGTGCGTCTGATGATTCGGAACCGCGGAAACATGGCTTCCGAACGAGGATACGGGATAGATGTATGAGGAACCGAACTCGATGTCGATCCTTTCGATCGCATCGGTATCATCACTTAGCCAGGACTGGGGTGTGTAGTACAGCATGCCGAGGTCAAACCTTCCGCCGCCGCCGGAGCATCCCTCAATGAGCAGCTCAGGATGCTTTTCATTCAGATATTCGAATACTGAATAAAGTCCCTTTATGTAGTCATACTCAATTCTTCCGGGCGCTGTCACTGAAGAGTGGAAGTCCGTTATGAAGCGGTTATAGTCCCACTTCATGTAGCTCAGGCGTCCTCTTGTGATGAGGTCATCAAGTACCTTTTTAAGGTAATCGGTCACTTCATTGTTGGACATGTCCAGCACCAGCTGGTAGCGTCCCCTGACGGGAGATTTCCCCGGAACGGCAAGTGCCCAGTCCGGGTGTGCCCTGTAAAGGTCGCTGTCCTCGCTCACCATCTCCGGTTCAACCCAGAGACCGAAGGCAATTCCTTCTCCCGTGATCTTCCCGGAAAGTTCATCCAGTGACATACCGAGTTTCTCCCTGTTCTCATACCAGTCACCCAGGGATGACGTGTCATCATTCCTGTGACCGAACCAGCCGTCATCCAGGACGAAGAGGTCACACCCGAGAGCCTTTGCTTCCTTTGCGATCGAAAGGAGTTTTTCACCGTCAAAGTCAAAGTATGTGGCTTCCCAGTTGTTGAGAAGCACCGGGTTCTTAAGCCCGCCGGAAAGCTTTCTTCTTATGTGGTCCGTGACGAAACGGCTGTTCTTCACGGAGAGATCCCCAAGGCCGTCCGATGAATAGGTGAGAAGCAGCTGGGGAAGGACGAGCTCACTGTTTTCAAGGTCATAGCTGAAGAACTCGCTACCCGCACCGAGTGCGCACCTGGCACTGTCATACTGGTCTTTTTCGGCAAAGAAAGTGAAGGAGCCTGACCAAAGGAGAGAAAGGAGTACTGCCTCTCCATGGGTTTCAGTCGTGTCGGTGCCGCAGACGATGAATGAGTTGTTCATCTGATGGGAAGTTGCGCCCCTGCGGGATGAGAAGGTGAGTGCAGCCGTATCAATGTGAGCCCTCTTAATGTTCCTTTCACTGCAGTGCCTGCCGTCAAACCAGATGACATCATGATCTGATGAGAGAGTGTCCATTGAGTAGAGTGCCTTTCTGACCGTAATCTTCCTGTCATGGGCTTTTATCCTCATTCCCCTGACAAGGGATGATCCCTTTGCGGCATATGTGAGGATAAGTTCAGCGCCTGAAAGCTCTTCCGTTAGCGTTATCTCAAGGCATTCGGCATCGGGTACATCCGCATTGGG
>JBJEWN010000208.1:11943-14129 GCA_051885075.1 Bullifex sp. | reverse complement strand
TCTCCGGTGAACCTGTACGATGAAAGGTAATCAATGAAAGCAGGACTGAACATGTCAAGTCCCCTGAGGTAGGCAATGTCCTCCTCAGAGAATGAAAAGCCTTCAAGCGCATCGATCACCTCCTCAAGTCCCGTGAAGACTGTGTAGCCTCCGTTAAAAGGATTTGTCCTGTAGAAGACATCAAAAACCACTCTGGGGTTGTGCTTTTTCAGGAAATACCCCTGCATCATGGTCAGTTCATAAAAGTCGGTGATCAGTGCTGATTTCATCATTAACCTCTTTTCGTTATTTTATCAAAGCCGCAGTACGGTACGAGAACTTCAGGAATGGAGACGGTACCGTCCTCGTTCTGATAGTTCTCGATGATTGCGACCATTGCCCTTGAAAGTGCCACTGCAGTCCCGTTGAGCATGTGGACGAACTTTATCTTTCCGTCATCATCCCTGTAGCGGATGTTGAGGCTTCTTGCCTGGTAATCTGTACAGTTGGATGTGCTTGTGACTTCACCGTATTCACCTTCATCACCGCGGCCGGGCATCCAGGCTTCTATGTCGAACTTGCGGTATGCGGGTGCACCGAGATCTCCGGTGGCTGTATCAACGACACGGTAAGCAAGTCCGAGTCCTGAGAAGATTTCCTCCTCGATTGAAAGGATTTCCTTATGGAAATCATCACTTTCCTCAGGAAGGCAGTAGATGAACATCTCCAGCTTGCTGAACTGGTGTACGCGGTAAAGGCCCTTGGAATACTGGCCTGCTCCGCCTGCTTCCCTTCTGAAGCAGTGGGAAAGACCCGTCATCCTGATGGGAAGATCCTTTTTGTCCAGGATCGTGTTCTGATAGTAGCCTCCGAGCGTGATTTCAGCTGTCCCTACAAGACATGTGTCCGTGCCTTCGATCGTGTAGATGTTGGACTCAGCACCCCTGGGGTTGAAGCCGATTCCGTTGAGGATCTCTTCCTTTGCAATATCCGGAGTGATGAACGGAGTGAAACCATGCTTCAGCACGATGTCCATCGCGTAGCGCTCAAGAGCCATCTGAAGAATTACTGCCTGATTCTTGATGTAGTAGAACTTCTGTCCTGCCACCTTGGCACCGTTGTCAAAGTCAAGAATATCCAGTTCCTCTCCGATCTGGACGTGGTCCTTTGCCTTAAAGGGGAATTTTTTTGGTTCTCCATGGAACTTTACGGCAAGCGAATCCTTGTCTTCCTTGCCTACAGGTGCATCCTTATGCGCGTAGTTCGGGATCGTCCTTACTTCCTCGCTGAACTTCCTGTCGATCTCGGAAAAGGCAGCTTCCTTTTCGGCAAGCTCTTCCTTGATGGCCTTGCCTTCCGCGATCAGGACCTGCCTCTCTTCAGGAGTGAGCTTACCTTTCATCTTTGCGGCGGTTTCGTTTCTCTTTGCCCTGAGGTTCTCAAGATCGAGCAGCAGCGCCGCACGCTCTTCCTGATCGCGGATGATGGCATCAAGATCAACCTTCATGTAGCGGTTTTCGATGTTTGCCTTTATCTCGTCGTAACGGGATTTAAGTTCCTTTACATCAATCATTTTATTTTCTCTCCTTAGCTGTTCTTTCCAGCTCCTGACTTTTTTCGCTTGCTTTTATGACAGCTTCCATTACGGTTGCGTCAAAGTTTCCGTCATACAGGGCCTTCATTCCCTTTATCGTTGTGCCTTTCGCGGAGCATACCATCGTCATGAGATCAGCAGGGTTCTTCCCGCTGTCCTTTATCAGCGCAACGGCACTTGCCATCGTGTCCGTCGCTATCTTCACGCTCTCTGCATAGCTTATGCCCTGATCGGTTCCGCCGAGGGCAAGGGCATGGATGAACTCGAAGATGTATGCTATCGCGGAGCCTGAGATTCCGATGAATGCGGGAAAGAGTGATTCATCCAGAATGAATGCGGAGCCGAAGCTTCTGGCAACAGAGAATGCCTCTTTCAGGAATTCGCTGTCGCACTCCTTTCCTGCGGCAACCGCCGTTACCGCGGCTTTTGCCTTTGCTGCGATGTTGGGCATGAAGCGTACTATGTTCTTTGTGCCGATTTCCCTTTCCAGAACCTCCAGGGGAACGCCTGCCGCGATTGAAATGAACTTCTTCCCGCTGTATTTCCTCAGAACCGGGTAGAGGGAGGGCAGGACCTGGGGCTTTACTGCCAGAACGATGCACTCTGATGCTTC
>JBJEWN010000208.1:0-11843 GCA_051885075.1 Bullifex sp. | reverse complement strand
GGCTTTACTGCCAGAACGATGCACTCTGATGCTTCAATGGCCTTTTCGGCATCGGAAGCAGCTTTAGCTCCTGTTTCGCCTGCCAGGGCTTCAGCCTTACCGTGATCGGTGTCGAACACAGTCAGTTCGTGGATGGAACTTATTGCATGAGAGATGGCTCCGCCCATGTTGCCGCACCCGAGAAATGTTACTTTCATACGCTGTCCTCCCAGCTGTGCCGGTGAAGGTTTCCCTTAAGTGTGAAATCTCCTTCAAATCCCATCTGCCTGTAATACTCATATGCCGCGATCGCGGCACTGTTTGAGAGGTTTAAGGACCTGATGTCATTCACCATCGGAATCCTGACACATCTGTTTTTATATCTCAAAAGTATCTCTTCTTCAATTCCCCGGCTTTCCCTGCCGAAGATAAGGTATGTGTCCTTCTCCCGCGGATAAACCACATCCGTATAAGTGTTAAGCGCCTTAGTCGTGAAGAAAAAAAGTTCATCATTCCCATGAGATGAAAGAAACTCATCCGTACTCTTCCATGTCGTGATATTCACATCCTTCCAGTAATCAAGTCCGGCGTGCCTGACAGCCTTTTCGCTGATGTCGAATCCCAGCGGATAAACAAGGTCAAGACATGTTCCGGTGGCGGCACACGTTCTGGCAATGTTTCCCGTATTCTGCGGAATTTCAGGTTCAAAAAGCACGATATGAAGCATGAGGACATAATACACTCTTTGAAGGTGTTATGTAAGCTGGAAGGGGCGTGTAAAACATGATATCATCACTATCCATGAGTGAAATGATTAAAGTTTTCCTGCTCGGAGTCATTCAGGGTATTACGGAATGGCTTCCCATCTCATCAACGGGGCATCTGCTGCTCTTCGATGAACTCTTTCCGCTTGATGCAAGTGATGCCTTCATGAGTGTTTTTACCGTCGTAATCCAGCTCGGTTCGATACTTGCCGTCATTGTCCTGTACTTTTCGAAGCTCTGGCCCTTTAAAAAGGACAGGACCGAGATGAAGAAATCATTCACGCTCTGGGGTAAGGTCCTCATCGCTTCGGTGCCTGCAGCAGTTGCAGGCCTGCTCCTGGATGATCTCATAGACAGTAAGCTTTCCGTCTGGCCCGTAATTGCATCCGCTCTTTTCGTTTACGGTGTGCTTTACATCGTGCTTGAGAAAAAAGTGCACTTCCGCTGCCGTGTGAACTCCCTTGAGGAAATCACACCGCTTGACGCCCTGAAGATAGGTGCGTTTCAGATGCTTGCCCTGATCCCCGGAACAAGCCGCTCCGGATCAACGATCCTGGGCGGAATAATCACGGGGGTGGCAAGACCTGTTGTTGCCGAGTTTTCCTTTTTCATGGCAATTCCGGTAATGGCGGGTGCATCCCTCCTGAGACTGCTGAAGTCCGGCCTTGATTTTACCATGGCTGAGTGGTGCTATCTCGGTGCTGGGTCACTTGTGGCTTTCCTCGTCTCACTTGTTGTGATCAAAGCTCTGGTTAAATACGTCAGGGAGCATGATTTCTCAGCTTTCGGCATCTACAGGATCATACTTTCAGTCGTTGTGGTGCTTTTCTTTTCCGCTTCCCATTCCTGATGAGGCCCTCCCGATCCGGGAACCCTTCTTTCTGAGCTCGAGCACGGTACGCTCGAGCTTTCTCTTTCTTTCCCTGTCCTCAGAGAAGAGATCGGGCTGTTCAGGCTCATCACCTTTATAGAGACCGGAGAGTCCCACACCGAGAAGTCTTATGCCTTCTCCCGTGTACTTTGTCCTGAAGAGGTTTTTCACATGCATGTATAGGTCACTGCTTGTAAGTACTGAGTCCTGTGGCGTTACCTGCAGAGTGTATGTCTTAAATGATGCATACCTTATCTTTACAGAACAGGTACGGGCCATGAAGCCTTCATCGATGGAGCGGAACATCACTTCCTCTGAAAGCTCAAGCAGGAAGCTTTCAGAGGCTTCAGCCGTCATCAGGTCAGGCCAGAAGGTACGCTCTGCTGAAATTGAGTGTGACTTTGCCTCTCCGCTGTATATCCCCGGATCAATGCCACGGGAAACCTTCCAGAGGTACTCTCCGGATGAACGGCCGAATGTGCGCATCAGGTAATCAAGGGAGCAGGAACGGATGTCCTCAGGCGTCATCAGCCTGTGCGCTGTCAGGGCATCCTGGGTTACTTTTCCAACACCCCACAGCTTTTTAAGTCCGACTGCATCGACGAAACGCTCCTCCAGACCGGGAGGAACCACCGTAAGTCCGTCAGGTTTTCTGTAGTCCGATGCGAGTTTTGCGATGAAACGCGAGGAACCGACACCTATGGAGCAGGTAAGTCCCGTGGTATCATAAACCAGTTTCTTAAGTCTTCGTGCACTGTCCGCACTGCTGCCGTAGATGTTCTCAGTTCCGCTCATGTCCAGATATGCTTCGTCGATCGAAGCCTGAAGCATTTCAGGAGCGTAATCACGGAGGACCTCCATGACGCGCCGGCTCATTTCGCCGTAACGCTTCATATGGCCGCTGATGACAACGGCGCGGGGACAGAGCCTCAGTGCCTGACTCATCGGCATCGCGGAGTGAACACCGTACTTTCTGGCTTCATATGAACACGTTGAAACAACAGAGCGCGGACCGTTGTGTCCTATTATGAGGGGTTTCCCCTTGAGTGAAGGATTATCCAGAATTTCGACGGATGCGAAGAATGCATCCAGATCCACGTGAAAGAAAAGTGGCTCACTCATAAGACCTCGTCAGTGCATCATTTCTTTGTTTTCTTTCAAAGGCCGCATCGGTAAGCATCCTGAAAAGCTTCTCAAAACCGATTTCACCCGCCAGTGTGATGAAGTGACTGGTCTCAGTCATGCCCGGCACCGTATTGACTTCGTTGAAGAAGAGATCACCGTCCGTGTCCATCAGGAAATCGATTCTCATGTAGATCTCACCTCCGAGCAGTGCGAAGACCTTCCGGGAATGATCCTCCAGAAGGCCTCGCTGTGCATCCGTGATGATGACCTCATCTGAGGGAATGACTTCCGTACTCCCTGAGGAGTACTTGTCATGATAACTCAGGAAGCAACGGTTCTTTTTTATCTCAACGGGCCCGAGGATTACCGTTTCATCTGCTGATGCATCCCTCAGTGCCAGCATTTCCAGCTCCCTTGCGTTTTTCACAAGCGGCTGTATCAGCGGAACCGGATCATATCTCCTTATATCCCTGTATGCATCCTCAAGATTCCGTTCACTGCTTTCGTATATCATGTGAACACCGACGGAGGATCCGAGCGAACATGGTTTAATGACACAGTCCTTTCCCGTCCATCCTTCCGGCGATGTGTACTTTTCCGTCCTGAGACATGGTACATGGTCTTTCACAAGATCCGTCTGTCTCAGTTTGTCCATCCCTGCGGCACTTGTGAAAACACCTTCACTTATGTATGGAGTATCAAGCAGTTCAAGAAGTCCCTGAATCTTTCCGTCCTCACCCGAGCTGCCGTGCACGAGGGGTAGGATGACATCGCATGCTATCAGTCTGCCTTCTGAGAAAAAACCTTCTCCAGGAATGACGCAGACGGATTTTCCTTCATATGTGAACCTGCCCTGCTTCGTGATGTAAAGCCCCTTGGTTCCATAGCCGATATCAGTCAGGATATTCCTGATGTTCCGATAACTCATAACTGATACTTCGTGCTCGACTGAAATTCCGCCGTATATGATGAGGACTGTCACTGTACTTCCCTTATTGCTTCCATCATTGCTTCCTTCTCAGAATACGCACGCTTTCCATCCCTGTAGGCGATGGAGTTTTCATGGCCCTTTCCCAGCAGGAAGACGGTATCACCGGGTTCTGAGAGCGATATCGCAAGTCTTATGGCATCTTCACGTTTTTCTTCAGTGTAGATGTGAATCAGTTTCCGCATTCTTTCATCCACACCTTCAAGGATGTCCAGTGCTATGTCCGTCTGGTTCTCGCCCCTGGGATCTTCCTCCGTGATGATCATGGTAGCGGAATAAAGCGATGCTTCGTGACCGAGCCCTGCCCGTTTGCTTTTATCCCGTTCTCCTGCAGCGCCGAAGAGTGTGATGAAGTGACCTTCAGGAACCGCTTTCCTCATCTCTGAAAGCAGTTTCGAGAAACTGTCCGGCGTATGTGCGAAATCGATTATGAACGTACGCTCCAGTGCATTCAGGACTTCAAACCTGCCGTCAGGTGCCTTTACGCATGAAGACCTGGAAAAGAGTGCATCAATAGGTGTCCCGGTAAGCCGGGAGACTGCCTCTGCTGCCTCAGTGAAGTTCGATGCATTGTAAGTGCCGAATAGGGGAACGGTTCTTTCCTCCCCTTTATGGATGAATCGTGTCTCAGATAGGGAAGTGTAAGTTATTTCCGGCCTTTCGAGCATCACAAGCCTGTGGCCCGAAGCACTTTCAAAAAAGCTGAGGGCAGGGCAGTCATCATAGATGAGAACAGGACCATATGTATGGCGGGCCAGGTTTGCCTTTGCCCTGTAATATTCTTCCTGTGTTTTATGGAAATCGAGGTGCTCGCTTGATACTGAAGTGACAATGGAAATGGCAAACCTTACTCCCTTCAGACGGCAGTATTCATCGGAAAGTGCATGGGACGTGCATTCAACCACTGCATATTCAAGTCCGTTTGAGACACAGGAGTGAAAGAATGCATGAAGGGGAAAGGCTTCGGGAGTACTCTGCCTGAAGGGTGATGGATGCTTTCCGCTTCCGCTGTCCATGCTGACAGTTGATACAAGACCGCATTTATATCCGAGCGCGTTCATGAGCTGATGGATCATCTCGCATGTTGTGGTCTTCCCGTCGGTTCCGGTTACTCCTATCAGTTTGAGTTTATCACAGGCTGAACCGAAAAAAGCTTTCGATGCTTCCGCATAGAGTTCCCTCACGGGACGCTCCGTTATGAGATATGAAACCTCCTTAAGGAATGTGCCGGGATGTTTACCTGTTACGATCATGACGGCACCGTTTTTTACTGCATCATCAACAAAGAGATTCCCGTCTGTATGAATTCCGCCAAAGGCAAAGAAGCATGAGCCTGCCTTTACTGCCCTGGAATCGAATTCAAGTGATGTTATTTCAGCATCCCTTTCGGAAATGAAAACACCTCCGAGCAGGGATGACAGAATCTGCGCCGTTATCATGGGCTTTATTCTAACATGTTAAGCTTTCAGAAAAAAGGACTATGTGATATCTTTGCAGTATGAAGAGATGTCTGTGTTTTTTGATTCTTACGGCATTGTTTGTGATACCGCTTGCCGCTTTGCCCTTTGCGCCTGCATCCGATAACGTCTCATTTCATTCATCGATGCTCGATGTCTACTCCAATCCTGCATCGCTCCCTTTCAGGAGTGATCTGAACAACAGGTTTACAGCCGCCCTGGATTACAGTGACAGTCTTGACGTGAAAAGGGCTGGTGAGAAACTCGGCCTTATTCAGAACATGGACTCATATCTTAATCTTGGTTTCGGAGGACAGAATCTTCTCTTTTCGGCATCCTTCGGCTTTCTGACTGAAGACAGGAATCTTACCGAAGGCAAACTTACGTTTGACTTTGTGACATCCAACAACATTCAGCTGGACTGGGGGTGGCGTTACAGTAACTTTGGCCTTGGGGTGAGAGTACGGGGTGGCAGTCAGGCGATCAGGGAAAACAGGGAAGTCGGAACGGTCGTAGGCATATTCCAGAACTTCCTGCTTGCTGATTACACCAACAGGGCTGGCAGCAACTACTTTTCCGTCGGCGTAGGTATGCAGTATCATCCCGGAACATTCTCCCTTGGTGTCTATACTGATGGTTTTCTGGTTCTTGATAAATCTAAGGATCTTGCTGTCAGCGCTGACACAATCCTGAAGACTCTTTCGCTGGGTGTGTCATGGAGGGGTGAGAGATTTGACGCTGACGGGGACCTGATACTGCTCAGACCAAGACTGAGCCTGGGACTCCGCAACCTGACATCCTCATCCTCATCCCTTGAGGCAGGTGCGGAACTGACCCTTCAGCTGCTTCCGCATTCAGACCTGACATTCGGTATCCTCTACCATGATGAGAGGGATGCGGGAAACAACTGGTTCAGCATCACGCCCGGAACAATGAGGACCGATCTTTTCATTTCATTCTTATATGACAGATACACGGTTATGGGAAAGGCGGGAATACCGCTTGGCGGAAGCAATTACGTTTCATTCACAGTTTCACTGAGGGCTTATATGTGAAAAAAGGCCCCATTTCTGAGGCCCGGTCTTAAATCAGAAGAATCTGAATTCATTTGAGTATGTGACGCTTTCCCCGTTTTTAAGATTTGTGATGCCGTACATTTCGGAAAGCTCCTGAGGACGCGATGCATCCCCGAAGGAATACATCGGTTCAAGACAGATGAACTGTGCATTGTTTGCGGGTGTCCATGCAACAAAGGTGTCAAAGCTTCCGAGAGTTGCGGTAACACCGTGTTCACCCCTGCTGGATGTGAGGGTTACTTCATCACTCTGAATGTTCCAGAGTGCGATCGGACCCTTGTCTGTTTCCTTCCTTGAAAGATCAATGGAATCACCGTTTACGAATCCCTTCTCCACATTGAAGATGCCGTCAACCTGATATCTTCTGTCCAGATTCTCATTGCTGCTGAATGAAAGGGTGTAGGTGTCAAGCGGAGTATCCTTTCCGTTGATGTCGAGCGAGAAGGCAGGATGCCATCCGTATGTGTACCAGATGTCACCATCAGGTGCGGTAATGGTGGCTTCAGCCCTGTATGCCGCATCAAGAAGAGTGTAGGTAACGGTCAGGGTGAATGCGAAAGGATAATACTGCCTTGTACTCCCGCTGTCCTTAAGCGTGAAAGTCACGCTGGAAGGAGTCTGGGAAACGAATTCAAATTCCGTATCCCTGGCAAATCCGTTGCCGGGCATGGGATATTTAACTCCATCAACCGCAATCATGTTCTCCCTGATCGGACCTGTCATCGGAAAGAGCAGGGGTGCCCTTCTGGGCCAGTGAGCGGGATCGCCGCACCAGATGTATTCGATGCCGTTCAGAATATAGCTCTGGGGTTCAGCACCGAGTGATGATACCGTCAGAGAGCTGTTCTGATTCCTAAGTGTGATTTCCAAAGTTCACCTCCAAAAAAACAGCTCCCGTGAAAGAGCTGTCTGATATCAAATTCAATTATGGTTATCAAAGCTGTGATGAGGCTTCCTTTATCATGGATGCCGCAGTACTTCCGTCCCTGAGGGATGCAAGTGCATAAACGGCGGTTCCGAGACTGAATTCCTGTGCCCTGATAAGCTCGCGGGTCTCTTCTTCATTTGCGAATGTGAATATGAGAATGAATGATGTCTCTGTTTCAAAGACTGCAGCATGCTGCCCGAGTGTGAGCGTCAGCTTTTCAGCTGTCATGCCGTCCGCTTTGGCAAAAGCGGCCACGGTGAGGTCGGAAAGCATCTCACGTGCAAAAGCGATCTCGTTTTCAAGAGTGTCCTCAAGGCCGTTGAGTTCAACCGTTTCCTCCCTGACTTCGGAAGGAACTTCCCTGATGACTTCGACGGGCTTTTCAACTTCCCTGACAACTTCAACGGGAACTTCAACTTCCTTAACGACCTCAACAGGAACTTCCCTGACGATTTCCTTAATGACTTCAACAGGGACTTCCTTAACGACTTCCTTAACCACTTCGACGGGTTTCTCAACTTCCCTGAGTACTTCGACGGGAACTTCCTTGACGACTTCCTTAATGATCTCGACGGGAACCTCAACCTCCCTCACGACTTCGACAGGAACTTCCTTGACGACCTCAACTGGTACCTCGACCTCCCTGACTACTTCAACGGGGACTTCCTTAACGACTTCCTTAACTACTTCAACAGGAACTTCCCTGACAACTTCGACGGGTACTTCGACTTCCTTTACGACCTCGCGCACGATTTCGACGGGAACTTCCTTCAGGACTTCCACAGGAACTTCTACTTCCCTGACCACATCCCTGAGGACCTCAACGGGTACTTCCCTGACGACATCCCTGATTACTTCTACGGGTACTTCTTTGACTACTTCGACAGGTACTTCCTTTACGACTTCCTTAACGACCTCAACCGGAACTTCCTTTATGACTTCAACAGGTTTTTCGACAACGACCTGCTGTGTCTTAAGTGCTTCTGATGAAGGGGATATGTCTGCAGGATCATCCTTGGGTTTTCCTTCATATGCTGCGGAATAGGCATTCGGAGGCAGACGGTCCATCTGATCCCTGTAGTCGTCATCGTTTCTTTTACCGGCAATGATGCCGATCTGGATGAGGACAAGTCCGACCAGGATCGGGAAAAGCTTTACCAGTACATCATAAACCTGCTGCTCCGTGATCTGGTACACGGGAACAATGTATCTGAGGAATACCAGGGTGAATATCGCAAGTACTATGAGCGACAGTATCACACTGGTAATTACAAGTTTTGCCGTACTTTTTGTCTTAGACATTTAAAAAGCCTCCAAAATCATGTACAAATGTAGGTACTTACTATTATTATACATATGAGAGTAACCTATGACAATAAAAAAACTGCTGTTGATATGTCTAAGTTTTCTGATTTTTTCTGTTGTCCTGACCGCTGTTTTTTCCCAAAACGGTTATCTTGTTAACAGAAGTCTCAGGGCAAGATACAATGCACTGAAACAGCGTGAGGAACTGTACGAGGTACGCCTCAGAGCCCTTGAGCGTCAGATGGAAAGCCTTGATGAGACGGGGGCGCTCGATGATCTGGCACTGAGCCTTGGATATAACAGGGAAGGCGAGAAGGTGTTCTACTTCGATTCTCCGGATGAGGAAACCACAGAAAACAGGTATGCTGAGGATCCGCTTCCTGAAGTGTACGGTGGTGTGAAAACATATGTTCTTCTACTGATAGCCGCGGGTCTTACCGTTCCAATAGCCGTATTCCTGCTGGTCAGGGGAAATGGCGGCAAAGATGAAGATGACACTGCCGGGAGGAATGATTATGAAAACTATGATTTTTGATTATGAGCGTGATTTTGATGCCCTGTGTGAGGCATTACTGCTTAAAAAAGTGGGCGCAATGCCCTGTGATACCATCTATGGCTTTTCAGCACCTGCAATTGAGGAGACGAAGGAAAGGATATTCGAGCTCAAGAACAGACCTCAGAACAAGAATCTGATAACGCTCACGGACTTTTTCCATCTTGACGGAAACCTGTGCATTCCCGACGTGCTTCATGACATCTGGCCTGCACCGCTCACTGCAATACTTAAAAGAACTGATTCCGATGAAACTGTTGCCGTAAGGATACCTGATGACCGTTTCATCCTGGAAACCGTGAAAAGGGTGGGGCCGATCTGGTCAACCAGCTGCAATATATCCGGTCAGCCTTCACTCAATTCCTTCAGTGAAATCCTTGAAGCATTCGGTGGAAAAGCTGATTTCATCGTTAAAAAGGAAATGAGGGCCAAAGGCAGCGCCTCGACCCTCGTTGATTTCACAGTTTCTCCCTGGCGCGTGCTCCGTCAGGGAAGCTTTGACTTTTCTCCTTTTATCTGATCTTCCTTGCTTCGAGATAGTACCTCTTCTCATTGGCGTGGCCTATGGAGAATGTCTTTCTCGGAAATGCCCTGTCGCGGAGTATGGATTCAAAGAAGGTTTCCTTTGAAACTTCAGGAAGGATGATGCCGATGTTTCCGCTCTTCCTTCCCAGCTCATCGGTAACATCCATGCCGTGGATGTAGTCGACTTCCGCAAGTCTGTCTGCAAGAACCGAATCAATGACACTCTGCATTGTTCCCGCACTTGTTGAGCTCTTCGGATTTTCCATTGTGTATACAAGGTATGATGAGCCGTCAATATAGCCGAAGTGCTGTCCCGGAGTGTTGATCTTTTCCTTTATGTCATCAAGTCCTGAAGCTGGCTCGGACTTGAAACCGTCGGCTGCTGATCTGAGTTTATCTTCAAAAGCATCCCTTGAAAGGGAGAAGAATACCCTGTGAATCGGTTCGAAGAGAAGTGCTTCATCGAAGATGTTCTCAAGTTCGACGAGAGCCCATCTTGCCGGATGCGTTTCCTTTTCCGCATCGGTAAGTCCTTCCCTGATATCCTCCCACATGCTCTTTGCAGTGGCAAGGGAGTGGTTGCCGTCACCCATCGCGAATAGCAGGGGATTTGCGGGATCAAGTGATGCCTGGAGTGCGGTAAAGCCGTCAAGAATTCCTTTGAGATCACTTTCAGAGTCGACAAGATAACCTCTGATATGTCCTCCGTTCTTCATGAGATCGGTATCATATACCTTCTTCAGTTTCTCTCTCCTGTCCCTTAACGGTTCGATGATCCTTCTCTCCGCATCACTGATCAGGACCATGATGTGCGGCAGCTCAAGCGGAGCGTTCTTCCTGATCTCCTTTCTGGGCGGGATTCTTGAAAGAATCGTTCCTTCCGTTGCCCTGATGGGAGTCTTTGAGTCCGGGGCATAACTGTACTTTTCAAGATCCAGCGCTGCCATGAGACCGTAACGGGTACCGCTTTCGGTTGTCCTTTCGACAAGGATGTAGCAGTCTTTGTATTCATCGAAGATACCTTTCTCAAGGTATTCTTCCATCGCTCTGTTTATCTTTGCTATTCTTTGCGTCCTGTCACCGTCCTCAAGATAGCACTCGGGGAAGATAAGTTCATCGGTGGTGGGGACACCTGAAGTTTCTTCCTCAACGCTCTTCCAGTATTCCTTCTGACTCGTATACTGGTCACATGCCACGACAGCCCACTTTGAAAGATCGACATCCTTATTCGGAAGGAGTATGTCGGCCGGAGAGGCGCCGATTTTCCTCAATGCTGAGATAATTTCATTTTTCATGCGTTTTTCCTCTTATAAAACGGAGTTTACATAAATATATTATTCCTGTTTTAATGAATTTCACAAGAAAAAAATAAATTAACGTGATTTATTGTCCCTGATTGTTCCAGGATGTAATATTCTGTCATGGAAAGCGTGCTTGTGATCACCGGAGGGGACGGCCCTGATACTCTTCCTCCTTATGAATATGATGGGATAATCGCATCGGACAGCGGATATGACAGGGCAAGGCTGCTTGGCCTAAGACCAACCGTAATACTGGGGGACATGGATTCAACCCGTTTCAGGGATGAGGTAATGAATCTTGGGGCTGCGGTTTTTCCCCGGGATAAGGATGAATCAGACACGGAGCTTGCAATCAGGATGACTGGGGGAAGAACATATGACCTGATGGGAGGCGGAGGCGGGAGAACTGATCATCTGCTTGCTGTTTTTGCGCTTTTTGACAGATATCCTCTTCCAAGATACTGGTTTACCGGTTCTGATGTGCTTGTTTCATGTAATGGCCAGATGACCATGAGGCTTGAAAAAGGCACGGACGTGAGCATAATTCCGGCAACCGGTAAAACATCCATGGTCTCGTCTTCCGGTCTGAGATGGGAGCTGAAGGACTTTGCCGTGAACCACTCATCCCTGTCCCTTTCAAACAGGTCGGAGAAGACGGAAATCACTGTAAAAAGCGAAGGGGATGTGTTCATCAGAATTCCGGCCCGGTATTTGCCAATCATTGATGATTGTGTATTATCATATATAAAGAGGTGACTAAATGCTGCAGTTCAGGCGCGTATTGGCTTTTTCTTCCAGGATACATACGTATCTGATGGCGCTTTATCTTTTTTTCTGCCTCATGTTTTTTTTCACCTTCGTGACTGAAGTCCCTGTAGGTCTCATCGGTTTCATTCACACTGCAATGACACTGATAAGCTGGACGATGATTTTCTTCGGGGTCTGGATAATACTGGCTTCAGTATACCAGT
>JBJEWN010000207.1:0-3200 GCA_051885075.1 Bullifex sp. | reverse complement strand
AGCTGATTACGATCAATCTTACGACCGAGGAGATCAGGCTTGAAGGCAGGATCGAAGGAGAAGTCCATGGTTAATACACTCGCAGTCGAGGGACTTTCCAAGTTCTATGGCCGCAAACAGGTCGTTAAGGGGATTTCATTTTCAATGGAGAACGGCTCCGTCACGGGCCTTCTCGGCCCCAACGGTGCAGGCAAGACAACTACCTTCTACATGATAGTCGGCTTCATAAAAAGCAACGGAGGGAAAATCCTCCTTAACGGGGAGAACATTACATCCCTTCCCATGCATAAACGTTCCAGTCTTGGGCTCAGCTACCTGCCGCAGGAAAGCTCAATCTTCAGAAAACTCACCGTTGAGGACAACATACGGCTGGTGATACAGACCAGGTCCGATCTCACCAGGGCAGAGCAGAAGGAGCTTCTGGAAAGCCTTATGGAGGAGTTCGGGGTCACGAAAGTCAGAAAGCAGTTCGGCTATACCCTCTCAGGAGGGGAAAGAAGAAGAACCGAGATCGCAAGGGCACTTGCGACCAACCCCAAGTTCCTCCTGCTTGATGAACCTTTTGCCGGCATTGATCCCAAGGCAGTCTATGAGATCAAGCAGATTATAAGGAAACTGAGCGAGCAGGGAATCGGCGTGCTTCTCACTGACCACAACGTAAGGGATACCCTTGAGATCACCACATGTGCCTACATCATCAATGAAGGCAGCATCCTGGTTTACGGTTCAAAGGATGAGCTGATAAGGAATGAGCTTGCCCGTGAAATATATTTCGGACGCGATTTCATGAAGGAGGAACTCCGCTGATGCTCACATCATCACTTTCACTGACACAGAAACAGCAGCTGAAGATCAACCTTCAGATGATTCAGTCACTGGAACTGATGACGCTTCCGCTTCCGGAACTTATTGCCAGGATCGAGGATGAAGCTTCAAAAAATCCAACCCTTGTCGTTGAGCAGCCTGATAACGGAAAAGGCGTGAGCTACGAGGAGTATCTGGACAAGTACTCAAGGAAAGACAGGACGGAGGATTATTCAGACTCTTCCGCCTACGGTTCAGACCTTTCCGACAGCCATCAGGCCTGGCTTGAAGGTGCCGTTAAGGAAGAGGAAACACTTGAGGAACACCTGCTTGCACAGCTGGGCGAAATGAAACTCAGTGAGGATGTAAGGCGTACTGCGGAAATACTCATTTCAGCACTCGACTCAAAGGGGTTCTTTCCCGGGAATCCTGAGGAACTGCTGAGTGAACGTGACAGGAAATATCTTGATGAATCCCTTAAAGTCCTTCATTCAATGGATCCGTCCGGAATAGGATGCAGAAACTGGAGACAGTCCCTGGTCGTTCAGGCAGAGAACCTTGGTATGAAGGGAGAAGAGCTCAGAGCATTCACTTCCCTGGTTAACAATTACCTTGAAAAAATGAGGGCAGGCAAAACAAAGGAAGTGGCAAAAGCACTCAGGATCGAGGAAGAGGATCTTGAAGCCCTTTTTTCCTTCCTCAAAACCCTCACACCCTACCCCGGTGCCCGCTTTTCATCGGACTATGACCAGCTCATAATTCCGGACCTATCGATAAAACAGGAAGACGGCAGGCTTGTGATGAGAATGAATGATTCAAGCCTTCCCGCAGTAACCGTGGATGAGGAATACAGGCAGATGCTTAAGGAATACTCATCATCAGGTGATAAGGAAGAGAAGGAAGCCTCAAAGTATCTTAAAAGTCAGGTGCAGTCAGCTGACCAGCTCATCAGCCAGCTGGAAATGAGAAGATCCACACTTGAAAAAGTCGGACGCGTGCTCCTGGAAAAACAGAAGGCGTTCTTCCTTTTCGGAATGCGGAGTCTGAAGCCGCTTACACTGCGTGAAGTCGCAGAGGAAATCGGTGTTCATGAAACAACCGTAAGCAGGATCACGACAAGCAAATACATTGATACGGACTGGGGTATCTTCTCACTCAAGGAACTGTTTCCGAGTGCCCTTGCCAATTCGGAGACCGGAGAAGTTGTCAGCAAAACCGCAGTCAAGGACATGGTAAGGGAGATCATAGAGAATAATACCACAGGCAAGGCCCTTTCCGACCAGAAGATAAGCGACATGCTCTCTGAAAAGGGCATTTCATGTGCACGCAGAACGGTAAACAAGTACCGTAAGGAACTTGCCATTGATTCGTCATTCGTCCGTGGTGTCTGATAATTTCAAAATAAGGTTTTGAAATCCGCATACCTCATAGTATACTTAAAGCATAAAAACCTGTTATTAGGAGGTATGAATGAATCTTACAGTAAGAGGCATCAACTACGTACCAAGTCAGGAAACCCGTGACTTCATCGACAGAAAGCTCCAGAAGCTTTCCTTCGCTGATGACTATCTTCACGATCTTGACATCGCCATCAAGCGGGAGAGCAAGGGCATCGGATTCCACATCGATGCAGTTCTCCATTTCAGATGGAAGACGGAAAAAATCGTAAGCTATGACTGCTACGAGCTTTATGAAGGAATTGAGCTCATTGCGGATAAAATTCAGGCGGTTGCCAAGAAAGAAAAGGAAAAGGTGATGGAAAAATAATTCTCACCGGATTTAAATTACGCAGCGGTATGGCCTCTCGAGTCATACCGCTTATTTTTTCAGATCGAAAGACCAGCCTTGGAAACAGCCCTGTCAAATTCTTCAGGAGTCATCTTCAGGAGAAGTGCGGCACTCTCCCGACTGAGCATTTTACTCTTAATCATGGTGACATAGCCTTCGAGTAACTGACGCTGCATCTCATGAAATTCTCAGCCAGCATCTTCATCTGCTCTTTCTGCATCTTTTTCTGCTCTTCCTCTCGTGCCTTCTGAACTGCCAGCTGAACCCTTTGTTCAATTGCCCTGCTTACTGTCACTTAATTCTCCGCATTGACTGTCCTGTCCCAAGTTGCTTTGGGAAGACTCTGAGATGTTAAAGAAGCGGCATGAAGTAACCACACCGCTCTTTTTCTCACTCCAGCGAGAGTCCCGCTTCGGCCAGTCGCCTGTCAAACTCCTCCGGAGTTATCTTAAGGAGGTGTGAGGCTCCTTCCCGGGTAAGCAACCTGTTCTTAATAAGAGAGACATATCCTTCAAGCAGCTCACGTCTCTGCTCATTACCCTGCTGAATGCCCTGCTGAATGCCTTGCTGAATGCCCTGCTGAACAGCAAGCTGCACTCTCTGCTCAA
>JBJEWN010000206.1:0-3204 GCA_051885075.1 Bullifex sp. | reverse complement strand
CACGTCCGGATCCGTGAGGGGCTAGCACCGTGAGGTGCCTAGTCTACTCGATCCAGTCCGAAGTATGTAAGCGTTCACTATGCGTCGATGGTTAATGCCCTACATCAGATTGCCGATAAACGTAACATCACTGTCATCGATATGTGGAGTGACGAAGCCTTCAATGCAATGCGTAAGGACAGCTATATGGCTGATCCGATCCACCCCACAGAAGAGGGGTATCTTGAGTGGTGGACACCTTACATTGAGCGGCAGCTACAGGATGTTCTGAAATAGTTTTCCATTTCATTGACACACTACCGTTCGGTAGGTATATTGACTTCGGCAACAGAAGGAAAAACACACGTGCTTCAGCAGGTGTGTTTCCGAGTGACAGCTGTATCAATGTTTATAAGTGTGAGGAGGTAATCTTATGGATTGTCCATGTAAGAAAACAGACTGTCCGCGCCATGGCAACTGTGAAGAGTGCATGCGTCATCACATGAAAAAGGGTAAGCCACCAAAGTGTGAAAAGCTGAAAGCCAAAGAGGAGAAGAAACAGTGAGGAAAATATTAGCCTTAATGCTGGTTCTGCTTCTTTTCATATCATGCTCTGCTGTTAAAAACTTCACCGGTGAAAAAGGTGAAGACCATTACTCAGCAGTGTTTTCAGGAGAAAGAGGAATGGATGAGCATTCGATCACACTTGCAGAAGGTGACAGTCTTGAAGTTGTTGCGGAGATTGAGAAAGGTAAACTCTCAATGACAGTGAAGTCTCCTGACGGCAGTGAGCTGTACAGCGGTAATTTCAGTGATGTCAAAAGATTCAGGATAAACACTCTTCATGAAGGAATGCATATGATCGCCATATCCGCGGATGGTGTTACAGGGAAGCTTGAGATAAGGAAGATAAAAGGGGAGCAGTAAGATGACAACGCTTGAAAAGGTTCAGAAGGCATTTCATGTCTTTGGCATAATTGCGAAGATCGCCATGATCTTCTGTATAATCGGAGCGGCAGTAAGTGCACTTGGTGCGCTGTGCCTGGCTGCAGGGATGACCGGAAGTCATGCGATCACACTGTTCGGAAAACCCGTTAACCTTATATTTTTCACTTCTGACGAGGGAAGCTCCTTTGCCCTGATGCTTTCATACACAGTCATGCTTACTGCTGAAGCAGTTCTCATGGGACTTACCTGCTCATACCTTAAGAAGGAACAGGCAGATGGAACCCCGTTCACTGTTTCAGGCGCCGATACGGTACGTAAGCTCGGTATCAGGTTTATAGTCCTTCCGATAATCACGATGATAATCGTTGCCGTCATTGCTGAAGTATTTGATGCAGGCGAGATCAGTGAAGCCGGTAACATGCCTTCAGTATTTACCGGTATTGTCCTTATCGTCGTGAGTGCAATCTTCCGTTACGGTGCAGAGCTTGAGGAAGAAGCGCATAGGAAAGCATGACTATAAGAAAACTCACTGAAGCAGAGCCTGATGATGCCCTCTCTTTAGTCTGGGATGTGTTTCTTGAAACGGAAGGACTCTCATACACGGAGAAAGGTAAAACCAGGTTCCATGATGCAATTCATGATGAAGCTTACATCAGCTCCCTTACCATCTGGGGTGCTTTTGAACAGGAACTCTGCGGTATAATCGCTTCACGATCTGGTGGTTCTCAGATCTCCCTGTTCTTTGTCAGGGCTGAATACAGAGGAAAGGGAACAGGCAGGATGCTCTTTGATGCACTCCTTGCTGATACATTCCACCCTTACCTGAATGTTCACTCTTCACTTTATGCTGAAGCAGTGTATGAGCATTTTGGTTTCAGAAGGATGTCTGATCCGGTAACTGAGGATGGGATCACATATGTGCCGATGTGCTTTGACGTTCTTATGCACAGACTCACGGATAAGGATAACGTAAGAGCTTTTGCCTTTGCAGAAAAAGTCGTATCAATGTCAGAATCCTCAGATATCTGGTCTCGTCAGGTGAACAGGCTGACACCTTTGCTTGCCGATAAAAGTGCGTTCGTGAGGATCAGGGTGGCAATGATCATAACATCCCAGGCCAGGTGGATACCGCTTGATGATGTTCTTCCGGAACTTCTGAAGCTGCTTCACGATAAAAAGCCTTCTGCGGTCAGGCAGTGCCTTTCCCTGCTGGCATCCTTAATTAAGGAACATCCCCGATACACTGATTCAGTGATTAAGGAGGTCAGAAGTATGGATTTATCTGCATACCCTGACACTATGAGGCCTTTGATCGAGAAGGATATTGCCGTTTTATTTCATTTCTAAACCAGTTTATCGGTATTTTTGATAATTCATTCCTGGATTATAATTATCGTACATCAATGTTTTTCAGGAGGAATGCCTATGAAGGAAGTATCGATTCAGGAATTGCAGATCAATCCTTACACCATGTTCAGCAAGGACTGGCTGACACTTACCGCCGGAAATGATTCATCGGGATTCAATACCATGACGGTCTCATGGGGACATATCGGATCCATATGGGATGGCGGCAACGGTAAACACAACATGCCGACAGTTGTCTGTTATGTACGTCCCAGCCGCTACACCAAAACCTTCATGGACAGTGAGGAATACTTCACACTGTCTCATTTCCCTGACGAATACAGAAAAGCACTCAGTTATCTAGGAAGTCATTCGGGGCGTGATGAAGACAAAGTTCAGAAGATGGGACTTACTCCTGTGTTTTCTGACGGTACGACATACTTTGCCGAAGCTGATCTGGTATTCATATGCAGAAAGTTATACACACAGGAGTTAACTGAGTCAGGTTTCGCTGACAAGACAATCATTTCACTCAACTATCCCAAAAAAGATTTCCACACCTTATATATCGGTGAGATCGTTAAGGTACTGATGGCAGAGTAATTATGGAAAGAAGTGTCTCATCCAGCAGGAATGAGACACTGTTTATAATTAGCTCACTAATCAATGTTTCTTTCCAGAACAATGACGGTACTATCACCTTCGGATATTGTCATGTTCTCATAATCGCAGTACTTGATATCTCCTTCTGTTGTCTTTATGTAGCATGTAACATCAAATGGTTTGTCAAAGGCCAGTTTGATTCCTTCTGTGGCATCCATTGAACCTCTGAACTGTTCACAGCTGATATATACTTCCTGATTTTCTTCCAGTTGTTCATTTATCCTGAATTCAACCTTGCAACCTCTGTAGATATTGATACTCTTAGTG
>JBJEWN010000205.1:0-3229 GCA_051885075.1 Bullifex sp. | reverse complement strand
GGAAAGCGTACTGTCGGCAAGGATCACACCCACAAGCGAAAGCCGCGGGAAGTTTAGTCCCTTTGCAACCATCTGGGTTCCGAGCAGTATGTCCGTCTCGCCTTTCCTGAAACGCTCGATGATACCGCGGACTGCCTCAGGGTCACCTCCGGCCACATCGGTATCCAGCCGCTCGATCCTGGCTGAAGGGAACAGCTTTCTCACCTCCTCCTCAACCCTCTCGGTTCCGAAGCCGGAAACGCTCATGTCATGGGAACCGCACTCACTGCATGAGGAAACGGGCTCCGTCTGATAACCGCAGTAGTGGCACACCATGCGGTTGGTATCCTTATGGTATGTAAGTGCGACAGAACAGTTGGGACAGCTCTCCACATGACCGCATGAGTTGCAGTGATAGTAATATGTGTATCCCCTTCTGTTCAGAAAAAGTATAGTACCCGATCCTTCAGCCATCGCACGCCTTATCTCGGCTTCAAGCTCAAGTGAAACCGTCCTGTTTTCCTTAAGCATGCTGATGATGCGCACCCGGGGATTTTTTCCGCCTGCAACCTTCTTTCTGAGGTCGATGCGCTTCATGAGTCCCCTCTTCATGCCAAGATATGCTTCAAGTGACGGGGTTGCCGAGCCCATTATCAGGGTCGCACCCGATGCAGCTGCCCTTTTCTGCGCAACCTGACGGGCATGATAGCGCGGTGTCTGGGAACTTTTGTATGAGTTCTCATGCTCCTCATCTATTACTATGAGACCAAGGTTCCTGAGAGGTGCGAAGATTGCAGAGCGCGCCCCGATTACGATGTCAACTTTACCGTTTATCGCATCATGCCAGTGTTTAAGACGCTGGGAAGGAGTGAGCGCGGAATGAAGTACCGCCACCCTCCCGCTGAACCGGGCTGAGATGTCGCTCATGAGCTGATGCGTGAGCGTTATTTCAGGCACGAGATATATGACTGTCTTACCTTTTCTTATCGTTTCCTCGGCTGCACGGAGGTACACCTCACTCTTTCCGGATCCCGTGACCCCGAAGAGATAGAAGGTGCCGCCGGGTGAAGAGTTTACTTCATCAAGTGCTTCCTGCTGCTCGCCGGAAAGATGCTCAACCGGCACAAAGGGTTCATCTCCGGGAAAGAGCGCGCTTTCGCTCTCACGGCGTCCCGAAGGTATCATGGCAGAGAGTACCTGTCCCGCAGAGCATAAATATGTACGGCTCATCCACTCGGCAGTCTCAAGCAGTTCGGGAGTGAACACACACTCCTTATCCACTGCCCTGATTATTTCCTTAACATCGAAATCAAGCGGATGATCCTCAGTGACGGCGGTAACGAAACCGGTGAGTTTTCTGGCTCCGAAGGGAACCATGACGCGCATTCCCGCCTTTATCTTCTCATCATCAGTGTGATAAGTGAACTTATCCTTCAGTGGGACTGGAAGGTAGACCTCAGCTAACATCTTCTGTCCTTTATGCCTGCAAACCAGGCAACCTTCTTCAGGTCTTCCCACACAGGGGCTTTGAGACGGGGATCGGACTCAACCTGTGACGGTGAATAGGTCATGACTGCCTTTGCACCTTCAAAATCAAATACACCTTTACGTGCTTCCTGCATGGACGCACAGCCAAGCAGCGGAAGAGCCAGAGGCCCCAGAAAGAGCACCACTTTCGGTCTGAGCGTCCTTATCTGCTCTCTCAGAAGTGAAACACACTCATCATGGTACGCTGGCTCGTCACCCGGGCACTTTATCAGGGTTGTAAGATAGCACTCCTTAGCCTTTTCAAGTCTGATCGCGCCTGACCATGTGTTGATCATGACGCTCTCGGAGGGCGTGAGCATCGCACCGCCCGGAAGGGTACGCTCAGCGACAAAGACGACCAGCGGGTGCATGGCCCCACGACCGGCGGAAAAACGTTCATCGCGCTGCATCCATCCGTTACAGGCATGGCAGTTCAGATAACGGTCCCTGACGGAAAGCCTGCGCTCCGGCACCGCCTTCTTCTCTTCTTCCTTCAATGTGTACCCGACAAAGCTGTTTTCCTCACCCAGGGCATCCCCGCCAACGCTTCTGATCGCATCGTCAAGGAGTGAAAGGAAGTATTCACCTGCTCCTGTTTCCATCACACTCCTCCTCAAACCAGGCGTATTCATCCTCATCATAACTGATGCGGGAAAGGTACAGGCCGTCCGCAGGTGCGGTGCGAAGGGCCTTTGACCGGTCACGGGCTTCCAATCTGGCCCTGAAGCCGTCCGCACTCTCACCCATGAGGGCGGCATCCATCATGGTACCCGCCATAGACCTTACCTGATGGTATAAAAAGGCATTTCCGACCACAGTATACTTCAGCATTTCCCTTCCGAAACGGTCTGTAACCACCGTCCAGCAGGACTCGTAGATGTCCCTGCACTTCGAAAGTGAGGAATCGCGGGAAGAGGAAAAGGTCGTGAAGTCATGGGTACCCTGCAGAATGGATGCATAGGAGTTAAGCACTTCCACCGGCGGGGTTTTCCTGAAAAGCGCGACATGGCCCGCATCGAAGGGAAGAGCGTTTTCATATGATTTCACGAAATAGACATATTCCCTCGCCATCGTGGTGAAACGGGCATGGAATGAGCCGTCCTTTTCCTCGGAAGATATGATCCTGACGGTATCAGGCAGCAGGGCATTCAGTGCGGGAGTGAATTTTCCGGCAGGAACAGTGCATGAAACGGGAACGTCAAAGTGACAGACCTGACCCAGCGCATGCACCCCGGCATCGGTTCTCCCGGACCCCTGAATCCTGACGGAAAGACCCATGCGGGCAAGGGCGCCTTCAAGTGTTTCCTGGACGCTTATGCTGTTATCCTGCGACTGCCACCCATGAAATGCACTGCCTTCATATGCACATGTCAGCTTGATTCTTCTCATGCCTTCCTCAAGGGGCACAAGTTCAGGTCTTTTCCAGTCTTTCCTGCTCATAAATCACCGCAATGGCCACTGAGTGGCTCCTTTCATGTGCGATCGAGAGCGAAATCTCCCGCTCTCCCAACAGCTCAGCTGCCTTCCGGTAAAGGACATAGTAAGGTTCCCCGCTTGCACGTGTCCTTATCTCGACATCCCTGGGCGCGATACCGGAAAAACCGGTGCCAAGAGCCTTCACGCATGCTTCCT
Source organism: Bullifex sp. (assembly GCA_051885075.1). Taxonomy (GTDB): domain Bacteria; phylum Spirochaetota; class Spirochaetia; order Sphaerochaetales; family Sphaerochaetaceae; genus Bullifex. The sequence continues at coordinate 91 of JBJEWN010000205.1, read as the reverse complement.
TGGCGGCAAAACGGGATGCCCAGTATTCGGCCCTGCATCCCCTTTCCAGCTCATACGGGGTGAAAAGGTGCTCAAGCAGCCTTTCGGAGGG
>JBJEWN010000204.1:0-3231 GCA_051885075.1 Bullifex sp. | reverse complement strand
GGAGCAGGTTAAGGTCATCTCCGATCTGCTGAACCGGGTTGAAGAGACGGGAAACTATTTCTCATCATACCGCTGGGATTACGGCGACATGGCAGAACTCATCGGACGTAAGAGGGATTTCATCACTGCGGCGGGACCTCTTGTGGACAGGATTGAGGATTGGAAGGATATGTGCACCGACGGGGAATATGTCCTGTCCGAAGCAGTCATAACCGTTTACGGAACTTTTTCCGGGTACCTTGAGGAGATCGCTGAACTGCTGCTTTCAGGCAGGAGTGCCGATGCCAGGTCCGTCTACTATGACATGGCTGCAGGCTGCTGTGAGTATCTCGGGAAGTATTCCAGAAGTCTTCTGGAGGAGTTCATCGGTGAGAGCGGAAGACTTTACACCGAATTAAGCATTACGGACCTGAAGCTCGGCAGGCTTCAGAACATCATACTTGTCCTCATGATCCTTTCCGGCTGTTTTCTCGTGCATGACCTTGTAAGGACGATAAAGGCACTCCTGGTATTCACCAGGGCGGCGGAGGCCATCGGCAGAGGCGATCTCGATTACCCTGACGTGTCCGTCGTCGGATCAGGGGAAATACAGAACCTGACGGTTGTCTTCAATGACATGAAGAACTCGATGAAAAGCACTGTTGAAGTGCTTGAGGAAAAGAACCGGATGGAAGCGGAGCTCCACCGCAGGGAAACTGAGGCGCTTGAGCTTGAGAGCCTGCTGGAGCGTGAACAGCTTCAGCAGCTCAGAAGTCAGATAAATCCGCACTTTCTTTTCAATACCCTCAATATGGTCGTTTACAGTGCCGGACAGGAAGGGGCTGAAAAAACAAGAAGGCTTCTCGGTGCTCTCAGCAACCTCTTCAGGTATTCACTGGCCAGCAATGATTTTTATGCGCCTCTTTCCCGGGAGATAAGGATCGTGAATGAGTTCTATCTGCTCTATCATGAGCGTTTCGGAGACAGAATCCTGCTTAAGTGGCAGGTGGACAGGGATATTGATGTCACGGAGACACTGATTCCATCCTTCATACTGCAGCCTCTGTGTGAGAACAGTTTCAAGCATGGACTGCTCCCGCTTGAGGATGGAGGAACCGTGACGGTTTCCGTTCACAGGGATGGTCTCCTGCTGCGGTTCACTGTTGAGGATGACGGTGCGGGGATGGACGGGAAAACGCTTGCTGATCTTCTGGAAAGGATGAAAAGCAGGTCATTAAGCGGTGAGCATCTGGGACTTTACAATGTGGATGCGAGGCTGAGACTCAGCGGTAACGGCTTTCTTTCCGTCAGATCGGAAAAGGGAAAGGGAACGGTTGTTGAGTTTTCTGTTGTGGAAAAGAGGGAGGCTGAAGATGATGATCAGGATTGTGATTGCTGATGACGAGAAGGCGGAGCGTGAGATTCTTTCCGGTATCCTTAAGGAATATTTCGGCCAGACTGTCGATATAAGGTGTGTCGAGAACGGAAGACAGGCCGTTACCATGGTGACGATTTCCGAAGCCGACATCGTCCTGATGGACATTGAAATGCCGGGTATCTCCGGTCTTGAAGCCGCAAGACAGATCAGGGCATCATTTCCTGACGTGAAGCTGATCTTCATAACTGCCTTCCCGCTGTTCTCATACGCGCAGGAAGCAGTGAAACTGGGTGCTTCGGATTACATCCTTAAGCCCGTTAACAGTGACGATGTAGTAACTTCGGTCCGGAGAGCCATCGATCAGAGAGAGGCTGAGAGGCAGCTTTCGCAGGTAGCTGCAAGGACGATCAAGGCTCCGGAGGAGGTTGAGGAAGCCAATCAGCTGATAGGTAAGGTAAAGAAGTATCTTCAGCACAATTACATGAATGTGGATATTTCCCTTGATTCCGTCAGCAATACCGTAAGTCTCAATCCCACTTATTTCTCCGCGCTTTTCAAGAAGGAAGCGGGTATCAACTTTCTCGATTACCTTACCGATCTCAGGATTCAGGCGGCGAAAAGCCTTTTGACCGATCCGCTCAGAAGTTCATCCGAGATTGCCTCAATGGTAGGTTATGACAGTGCGGGCTACTTCGCCAGGGCATTCAAGAAGAGGACGGGAATGACACCGACTGAATACCGGAAAAAATGCGGAAAGGAAATATCATGAAGACAGTAATCCTCATCCTGTCAGTTCTGCTTTTATTCCCTTCCTGCCGGAAAGAATCAGCTCAGGACGTCAGACCGGATATAATTCTCCGTTATGCCGATAACCAGAGCGCTTCATTCCCGACCACAAGGGCGGCATCATTCTTTGCCGATCTTGTCTCGGTGCGCACGGACGGTCGGGTTAAAATCCTTGTGTATCCCGATGCACAGCTGGGAAATGAAAGGGAAGTGCTGGACCAGATGATATACGGCGGTATTGACTTCTCCCGGTTCTCCCTTGGAACTTTTTCTGAATACATGAAGGAATTCGAGGTGCTCGAGCTGCCGTTCCTGTATGACGACTCAGATCATATGTGGCGTGTGCTGGACGGCGAAGTGGGTGATGAATTCCTTGAAAAGACCGGGGGAAGCGGAGTTATCGGTCTGAGCTGGTTTGATGCCGGTGCGAGGAATTTCTATACCATAAACAAAGTGGAGGGACTTTCTGGACTGGAAGGTATGGACATAAGGGTTCAGGAATCAGGTTTCATGGCGGCTATCGTGGATGCCATAGGTGCAAACGCGATCCAGATACCATACAGTGATGTGTATTCCTCCCTTCAGACCCTGAAAATAGACGGTGCGGAGAACAACTATCCCTCTTACGTTTCAATGGGCCACAGTGAAGTTGCCAAGTACATGCTCCGCGATGAGCATATCAGGATTCCGGAGATACAGGTCATAAGCCGGAAGACTTACGATAAGCTTATGGAAACCGACCCCGGACTCTTCGGAATAATCCTCAGTTGCGCGAAGGAAAGCGCGCTGCTTGAGCGTGAGCTCTGGACTGATGCGGAGGAAAAGGCTCTGAAGGAAATGGAGGAAGAGGGGGTCGTGATAACGGATGTCAGTGAGGAAGAAAGGGAAATGTACAGGGCGAAGGTCATGTATCTTTATGAGGAGAGAAGTCCTGAAGAAAGGCAGCTGCTTGAGCTCATAAGATCGCTCTAGTGCACTTTTCACTTTTTTTTGTATTTTATTCAAATTTTCAAGGTCCCCCTTGTGCCGCTTTCTGCGGTACTTTAAGGTAATGATTCATGAAAGGAGGCATGGTCCTTCCTATTTCA
>JBJEWN010000203.1:0-3241 GCA_051885075.1 Bullifex sp. | reverse complement strand
ATGGTATCCTGAATCCGAACCATCATGCTGTTCTTTTCATCCGAAAGATCAATGAGGAAGGCAAGCGCCTTTGTTCTTGAGATGTGACGGAGGAACTTAAAGCCCATACCGGCACCTTCACTTGCCCCCTCTATGATTCCCGGGATGTCAGCCAGGATCATGTCCTGGTCATCATATCTCATTGCACCGAGCTGCGGTATCTTGGTTGTGAACGGATATCCCGCAACCTTGCTTCTTGCATTGGTTAAAAGATTCAGAAGCGAGCTTTTACCGGCATTGGGAAAGCCTACGAAACCGATATCGGCAATTACGAGAAGCTCGACGCCGACGCGGCACTCCACGCCCTTTTCACCGGGCTGTGCATATCGGGGAGTCTGTCTTGTGGATGATCGGAAGTGCCAGTTTCCGAGTCCGCCTTTGCCGCCCTTCAGAAACACATATCTGTCCAGTCCGGTGAGGTCCTTTATGACTTCACCTGTATCAGGATCCTTCAGGACTGTTCCGGGTGGAACCGGGATCTCGACATCGGCACCGTCACGGCCGAAGCACCTGTCACCCTGTCCGTTCCTGCCGTTCTCAGCTTTGAAGGAACGTACCATCCTGAGGTGTCCGAGGGTCCTCAGATTTTCCCTGACTACAAATACGACATCTCCGCCCCTGCCGCCATCACCGCCGTCAGGACCGCCCTTGGGAACGAATTTTTCCCTGTGGAATGACACACAGCCGGAGCCTCCGCTGCCGCTTGCCACATCGATATAGGTTTCATCTGAAAAACCGAACATAAAATGACCTCGCGAATATATGTCTGCATGGCCGTCTCATGACGGCACCATTAATATAATGGAAAAAGAAATAATTTCCAATTCCATTATTTCTGAAAACGCCGGGAGGTTTTCCCGGCGCATAACGTCAGTAAGTTTTCGGATCAGTTCTTTGCTGAGAGATACTCATCGATTGCTTTTGCGGCAACCTTACCGGCACCCATTGCGGAAATGACCGTTGCGGCTCCGGTTACTGCATCACCGCCTGCATAAACTGCATTCCTGCTTGTAAGGCCGTCCTCATTGACGATGATACCGCCATGAGCATTGACCTCAAGACCTTCGGTCGTATCCTTGATGAGGGGGTTCGGGCTTGTGCCGATAGCCATGATGACTGTATCGACATCGAGGACGAACTCACTTCCCTCCACGGGAACGGGTCTTCTTCTGCCCTTTGCATCGGGCTCTCCGAGCTCCATCTTAATGCACTTCATGCCTGTGACGAAGCCGTTCTTCGGATCGCGGGGATCATCGGGATTGCTGTAGCCGAGGATCTCGACGGGGTTGTTGAGAAGACGGAAGTCAACGCCTTCCTCCATTGCGTGCTCAACCTCTTCCTTTCTTGCGGGAAGCTCCTTGAGGGACCTTCTGTAAACGATGTAGACATGCTCGGCACCGAGTCTGAGAGCCGTTCTTGCCGCATCCATGGCAACGTTACCGCCGCCGACGACCGCAACGCGTCCGCCCTTCATGATCGGGGTATCGGGATCAGCTTCATAAGCCTTCATCAGGTTGGATCTGGTGAGGAACTCGTTTGCAGAATAAACACCCTTGTATGCTTCACCGGGGATTCCCATGAAGTTGGGCAGTCCTGCTCCGGAACCGACGAACACGGCTTCATATCCCATGCCGAAAAGCTCGTCGATGGTAAGTGTCTTACCGATGACGACGTTGGTCTCGATGTCGACACCGAGCTTCTTAAGTCCGTCAACTTCCTTTGCAACGATGGACTTCGGAAGACGGAACTCAGGGATACCATAGACAAGAACACCGCCTGCAGTATGAAGTGCCTCGAATACGGATACCTTGTAACCCTTCTTTGCAAGGTCACCTGCACAGGTAAGGCCTGAAGGACCGGAACCTACGACAGCTACCTTATGACCGTTGGCTTCGGGGACGGTTACTTCAGCATCGGGCTGTGCATTGTGCCAGTCAGCAACGAATCTCTCAAGGCGTCCGATTCCCACGGGCTCGAACTTCACGCCGAGGGTACATCTGCTCTCACACTGTGTTTCCTGAGGACATACACGGCCGCAGACTGCGGGAAGGGAAGATGACCTGGTGATGACGTCATAGGCACCCTGGAAGTCTTCCTTCTTGATACAGCTGATGAATTCAGGGATGCTGATGTTCACGGGACAGCCCTGAACACAGGGCTTGTTCTTACAGTTGAGACAGCGGGATGCTTCATCGACGGCTGTCTTCATTTCATAGCCGAGAGCTACTTCCTTGAAGTTATGTGCTCTTACTTCAGGTGCCTGTGTGGGCATCTCATGTTTTTTTGGATTGATTGGCATCTTTATTTCCTCACGCTTTCCTGAAAAGGTTGCATGCTTCAGTGAAAGCATGTCTTTCATATTCACCGTACATTCTGCCCCTGCTCATCGCTTCGTCGAAATCGACTTCATAGCCGTTGAAATCAGGACCGTCAACACATGCGAACTTGGTTACCCTCTTTCCGTCCTTATTGAGTGTGAGACGGCAGCCGCCGCACATACCTGTTCCGTCGATCATGATCGGGTTCATGGAAACGGTCACGGGAATGCCGAAGGGCTTTGCGGTTGCAACGACGAACTTCATCATGATTACGGGTCCGATCGCGATGATCATGTCAAACTTCTCACCGCTTTCAAGGATCTCCTTAAGGGGAACGGTGACATTTCCGTGTCTTCCGTAGGAACCGTCATCGGACATGACTTCAAGGCGGTTGGAAGCTGCCCTGAACTCATCCTCGCAGATGACCAGATCCTTGTTCCTGAAACCTACGATCGATGTTACGTCAGCACCGAGTCTGTGGAACTCCTGGGCAACGGGCATGGCAATTGCACATCCGACACCGCCGCCGATGATACAGACTTTCTTAATGCCTTCAGTGTGAGTGGGAACGCCGAGAGGACCGACGAAATCCTGAATTGACTCACCTTCTTCCTTGTGGTTGAGCTTTTCCGTAGTGGCTCCGACAACCTGGAAAATGATCTTAACGGCTCCTGTCTCCTTATTGCATCCTGCAACCGTGAGGGGGATTCTTTCGCCGGCTTCATCCACACGGAGGATGATGAACTGACCGGGACGTGCCTTGTTGGCAACGAGCGGTGCCTCAATCTCCATCTCAGTGACGGTGGGATTGCGTACTTTCTTCTTTAAAATTCTGTACATTTATATCACCTTAAAAAATAAGCTTTTATAAAAACGGTTTATCA
>JBJEWN010000202.1:0-3242 GCA_051885075.1 Bullifex sp. | reverse complement strand
TATCAACAGGCAGATCAGGGCGCATGAGGTGCGCGTGATCGATCAGAACGGCGACCAGAGGGGAGTGATGAAACTCTTTGATGCCTGCCAGCTCGCGGAGGAGGCAGGACTTGATTTAGTAGAGGTATCGCCAAATGCGAATCCGCCTGTCTGCAAGATCCTCGATTTCGGAAAGTACCGCTATGAGATGGAGAAGAAGCAGAGGGACGCCAAGAAGAACCAGGCAGTGGTCAAGGTCAAGGAAATCAGGATGCAGCCCAAGATCGACAGACACGATCTTGAGACGAAGAGCAAATTCATCGCTGAATTCCTCGGTGAAGGCAATAAAGTCAAGGTATCCGTCCGCTTCCGCGGCCGTGAGCTTGCTCACACCGAGCTCGGTAAAATCGTACTGGACAAGATACTTGAGATACTTACCGAAAATGGTGTACAGTACAATGTAGATAAGGGTGCCTTCATGGAAGGCAAGATGATGAGCATGCTCGTCAGCCCCGCAAGAAAGAAATAAGATCCGTACGGATTTTAAATAATGTAACTTCAGGGGTACTTGTTCCCTGCGGTGCAGTAAGGATGGTTATTATGCCAAAGATGAAAACAAGAAAGAGCGCTGCAAAGCGCTACAGGGTTACCGGTTCCGGAAAGGTAGCTTACAAGAAGATGGGTCTCCGCCATATTCTCACCAAGAAGTCTTCCAAGAGGAAGATGGGCCTCAGGCACGCCGGAATTCTTTCCGACGTTGAAGCAAAGAGAGCAAAATCAATGCTCCCGTACGCATAAGGAGAGTGAGATAAAATGCCAAGAGCAGTAGACGGAACAAAACACAAGGACAGAAGAAAGAAGATTCTCGACCAGGCAAAAGGCTATTTCGGTCGCAGAAGCACCAACTACCGTGTAGCAAAGGATGCTGTCGCAAAGGCAGGTCAGTATGCTTACAGGGGCAGAAAAGAGAAGAAGAGAGACTTCAGAAAGCTCTGGATCGCTCGTATCAGCGCAGCAGTTCAGGCAGAAGGCCTCAACTACTCTCAGTTCATGCATGGTCTGAAGCTTGCGAACATCGAGCTTAACAGAAAGGCATTATCCAACATGGCAATCGAGGATAAGGCAGCTTTCTCAGCTCTCGTGGCTCAGGTCAAGGCAGTTCTCGCATAAGTCCTGATCGGAAACAAAGGAGGAGATCATGAGCTTAATCGAAAAAAGCAGATTACTTGAGGAAAAAGTCAGCAAGGCCATTGCCCTGATCAACAGACTCAGGCTGGACAAGCAGGAACTTACTGAGCGCCTTAACATGGTAACAAACCATAATGAAGAGCTTCAGGAACTGCTTAACAGGACTTCCGCCGATACTGCAGTCATCGAAGAAGCGATCTCCGCCGCACTTGACAGTCTCGATTCACTCGATCTTGACAGCCTGGCTGACTTCGGCACTCTTGACAGTGCCGAGCTTGAGGCAGCTGAAAGCTTCACGATCGAAGGCAGTGCCGCCGACATCGAAACTTTCGAGAATACCGACATCTGATCAGCAAACCCATTTAACGGAACAGGGATCGTCTTACGGCGATCCTTTTTTGTTCCGCTGCTTGTATGGTCCCGATCTTTCTGCTAGTATGTATCCACCAAGGCCCATATAAGTCTCTTGGCTCAAATTCTACTTTACGGAAGCTGGAATAGAAAAGGGTGCATTGCTCCTACCTCTGATTCAAGTTTAATGGAACAGAATCCCTCAGGCTAAACTAGGCTTCCCCCTTGAACATCATGGTTCAAGAGTACATGAGGTCTTGGTACTTTTTTCTTTCTTATAGCCTAACAAAACAAAAACCATTATACTGATAGCATGAGCAATTCCCGTTTGGACCAGATAGTTTTCATTACGCTTCCCAAAAGGATGGAGCGTAAGATCGGTGACTTTCAGCTGAGGTGTGACATAGAGCTTCCCGTACAGGTTACAGGCAAAGAAAAGGTTACGGCTGACAATGTTACAATGGAAGCGATTGTCGCCGGCATGCTGACAATCATCGCATATGATAAAAACCATCGCAATTTCGATTATTACAGGGATTTTGTATTTGCAGCCCAGGGGAACTGTGTTCAGGAGCTGAACACTGCTGCAATTGCAAAGGAAAAGCAGAAGGACTACCCATTTGCGGAGGAACTCTTTCTGGACGTCTACCATCTCATGCCTCAGAGCGCATCATGCATAAATCTTGCGGCTTTCTACACATCCTGGTCCCAGTACTGCAAAAAGGATAAGGATGAAAAGGGAGAGGATTTTTACCTTGACAAAGCTCTTCACACACTGATGGAAGGACTCGATGCCTTCGGTGAGAATGAAGACATCCTGGCAGAGCTCGGAAGTCTGCACACATATCTGGGAAATCTTGATGAAGCGGCTGAATATCTTTCACGCTATCTCAGTGTTGCAACCGAAGGTGAGAAAAAACAGAAGCTTAAGAAGATGTATCAGGATGTAAAGCTTCAGCTGGACAGTGATCTTGAGATCAAGCAGGCATATGACTTCATGATGCTCGATGAGGAAGACAAGGCACTTTCCGTAATTGAGAAATTCATCGAAAAGAATCCGAAGCTCTGGCATGGCTGGTTCATCAAAGGCTGGGCACTCAGGAAGCTTCAGAACTACGGCGATGCCGAAAAAGCCCTTCTCCGCTGTCTTGAGCTGGGAGAAATGAATCCTGACATCTACAATGAGCTTTCCATATGTGCCCTTGAAAACGGAAACAGGGATCTCAGCAAGAGTTACCTTGACATAGCGGTGGAAATGGATCCGGACAACCTCACGCTTCTTTCAAATCTTGCATTCCTGCATCTTCAGGATGAAGAGTTTGATGAAGCAAAGGAGTGGCTTGAGAAAGCCCGTCTGCTTGCTCCCACAGACTCACAGCTTAAGTACATGATGGAAGAATATACAAGAAAGACAGGAGAAGAGTTCGGCCCTCTCATTCAGGAAGAAATCGTTCACAATCTTGGTGCCGACAATGCCGACACATACAGTGCCAAGGATGCAGCTGAGGACCATGAATGTCACTGTCATGACGACGAGGACCATGAATGCCACTGTCATGACGACGAGGACCATGAATGCCACTGTCATGACGACGAGGACCATGAATGCCACTGTCATGACGACGAGGACCATGAATGCCACTGTCATGACGACGAGGACCATGAATGCCACTGTCATGACGACGAGGACCATGAATGCCACTGTCATGACGACGAGGACCATG
>JBJEWN010000201.1:0-14463 GCA_051885075.1 Bullifex sp. | reverse complement strand
CTTTTTCCCCTTTCACAGACCGTATATGTGTTCACGGCATCGAGAGTGGAAATCATGTCTACGATTTTTTCAGGTGTGTTGTTGTTCGCACTTACATGGATGAAATAAATTGATTTGTCCTTAAGCCGGTTGTCCTTTATGAAATCCCTTGCCTGAGTATTTGAAAGGTGACCCCTTTCACCCCTTACCCTGCGCTTAAGCACATACGGGTAGGGACCGGATTCAAGCATTGCTTCATCGTAGTTGCTTTCAATGAAAAGCACATCTGCCATTTCAGCAAACCCGGCAGCATCATCGGGAATTATCCCGGTATCGGTCATCAGAAAGAAAGAGCCCTCTTCATGAGATATGAAATATCCGACGCTTCCCTGCGAGTCATGACTGGTTCTGAAGTTCGTGACCGTGAAGCCGCCTTCAGTGACGCTCTGTCCGTAATCCATCAGAGAAAGCATCTCATCCTTAAGACCGAGTCTTGAAAGTATGGAAAGGCCTCCTTCCCTTGAACTTTCGGAAAGATGGACAGTGACATGACGGCTTCTCTCCAGTACTCCTGCGCCCTTTACATGGTCAGGATGAAGATGAGTCAGAAACAGCGCACTGACGGCTTCGAACGGAATTTCAGCTTCGGCAAGTCTCTTCTTCAGCCCAGTAAGCGTAAGCCCCATATCGATCAGGATTGCATCCGTTCCGTCGTAAAAAACGTATGCGTTTCCGCAGCTTCCGCTGGTAAGACATGCATACTTCAGCATGTTGCCTTCCTCAGGAACTCTTCATCAAAACCGGCTTTGGCCTTTTCGCGCACCCTGAGGATCGGAGTCCTCAGCAGCTCCGGATGCTCCATTACTTCCTCTTCGGGATCGTAATCACGCCATGAATAACCGTTCTTTGCAAAATACTTACACTCAGTATCGATGTACTCATCAGGCATGCAGGATGAAAAAATGCTTTTCCATTCCTTTTCGCTGAGCTTTCTTTTGGAAAGATCAACAAACTGATACTCACATCTTCTCTCCGAAAGCCATCTGACTGTTTTCTGAGTTTCACGGCATGACGCCCTTCCGATCACCTGAAGCATTTCAAACCTACCTTTTATGAATTTTCGCCTTTGATGGCCCATAAGTCAACAAACATGCATGAAATAAATATACCTATATATGCTGTACCTTCATAGTTAATATTAACTAATTACTTTCTCCATTTTATCCAGCTCAGTCTGATTTCATGATACAGAGTCGTTTCAGCATACCGCCCCTCCTGTTTTTCGTTTTTTCTTCAGGTCAGAGTCTTTGTGGAATTGTTTTGTTCCCATAAAAAAAACAATGGAACATGCTTCAGGATCAGCCCTTAATTACAGCATGTTAAGTCCTGGAATGATCACTATCGTCAGCGTGTCCATTATTGACGCTGGATAGTGAAAGGAATACAATCTCTGACATATTTTCAAACAGGAGATCATCAGAAGATGCAGGAAAGAATAAAAGCCATTCTACAGAGAGATCCTTCAGATGAAACAATAAAGGCTGAAGGCTGGGTCAGAACGAAGAGGGACAGCAAGAACGTCTGCTTCCTTGAAGTCAATGACGGCTCCTCACTCAAGGGGCTGCAGGTAGTCATAGACAAGGGCTCTTTCAATAATGATGATCTTCTCTCCCGAATCACGACAGGCTGTTCCGTTGAGTGTTTCGGTCATATCGTTGCATCCATTGGCGGAAATCAGAAAGTTGAAATGCAGCTTACTGACCTTAAGCTTGTCGGCGAGTGTCCCGTGGACTATCCGCTTCAGAAGAAGAGGCACACGCTGGAATATCTCCGTGACATAGCCCACCTCAGACCCAGAACTAATCTTCTCGGTGCCGTAACCAGGGTAAGGAATACCCTGGCCTATGCCGTTCATTCCTTCTTCCAGGAAAACGGTTTCATCTATGTGAACACACCGCTCATAACATGCTCTGATGCCGAAGGTGCAGGTGAGACATTTCAGGTAACCACACTGGACATCGGTAAAGCTCCGATCCGTGAGGACGGCTCCGTTGACTACTCAAAGGACTTCTTCGGAAAGAAGGCATCCTTAACGGTTTCAGGCCAGCTCGAAGGTGAGACCTATGCAATGGCAATGAAGAACATATACACCTTCGGACCGACCTTCCGTGCCGAGAACAGCAATACGACAAAGCATCTGGCTGAGTTCTGGATGGTTGAACCGGAAATGGCATTCTGCACGCTTGACGGGGATATGGACATTGCCGAGTCATTCCTCAAGTACATATTCAGTGCCTGTCTTGAAAAGAATCCTGAGGACATGGAGTTCTTCGATCAGTTCGTGCTTAAGGGCAACATCGACACGCTGAGACATGTAATCGAGACACCATTTGCACACATGACCTATACAGATGCCATAAAGGTGCTTGAGAAGGAAAATGATCACTTTGACTTCCCTGTTCACTGGGGTTCCGATATCCAGACCGAACATGAGAAGTTCCTTACGGAAAAAGTATGCGGATCACCGGTTATCGTGACCGATTACCCTAAGGAGATCAAGGCATTCTACATGAAGCTCAATGAAGACGGCAGAACTGTCAGGGGTATGGATGTCCTTGTTCCCAGAATCGGAGAGATAATCGGAGGAAGCGAAAGGGAAAGCAATCTTGACGTCCTGCTTTCACGTATCAGTGAACTTGGACTCAACAGGGATGACTACTGGTGGTATCTCGACCTCAGAAAGTACGGTTCCGTTCCCCATTCAGGCTTCGGACTAGGCTTCGAAAGAGCAGTCCAGTACGTTACGGGTGTTCAGAACATCAGGGACGTTATCCCATATCCCCGCTATGTCAGAAGCGCTGATTTCTGATTCATCAGAGGTGTCCGTCAATCGGGCACCTTTTTCATGCTTCAGATCCCCTGAGGTTTATGACTGCCCACAGTCTCAGCTCATCCACTGTTTTCAGATTGAGACGGAAAAGCAGGTTCTTCTTGTATGAAGCGTATGTCGCTCTTGTTATTCCGAGATCAATACATACGCCTTTTGCCTGATCATTTTTCATCAGTACTTCCAGAAAGTTTTTTTCCTTAATCGATAAAACCGGTAGCCTTGCACTCTTAACGTAATACCCCCTGCAGCATTCAGAAACTTCTGAAGGTGCCACGGGATTGAATACAATGTATATCAGTCTGGCCTTTCCTTCGAGTGCAACTCTCAAAGGCTCAAAATACGCAAAATCACTCTGCCTTCTGATCCTTATTACAAGCGCATCCTTAAAAGTCTGACTTTCAGATGTTATAAGCTCGCACCTGAAGCCAAGTCCCTCTGCCATGGCCTTAAGCCTGATATTCTCCACTGCAAATACTTTCTTCATATTAATAATACACAGAAAAATGAAGTTTTCTGCGTATTACAATACATATACCGTAATTGGAATATCTTTTAAAAAATATACTTACGTTCAAAATAAATCATATATCTATATTTAAATATTTGCTGATTATTAAACATATGTATAATTTTATTTCATTTCTGATTCCGTCCTGCCTTAAGCATCCCCAGAGCTCTGTCAAATGCATTTGCAAATTCCATGATCGTACGCTCATCAAAGTGCTTCTGTCTGTCATTGAATATCCCCATCTCCCTCAGTTCCTTCTGAGTTTTCCTGACTGACATCCTTTGCCTTATGTTGCTCTCATCCAGAAGATTTCCCCTGTCATCAATGACGGTAATTCCTTTTTTTATGAGACGCTCAGCAAGAGGAATGTCGTGAGTTATGCACAGAGCCGGAGGAGATGCAATTTCAGTAATTCTGTCGTCAGCCGCATTCTCACCGCCCTTTACGACGATCATGGATATAGTGCTTCTGATCTTTCTTATTTCAACGGCATCAAGAGCGGTCCTGTAGGGAGTTCTCAGAGCTATGGTATGCATCCGTATTGCTTCCCTTACGTCAGGAAGTTCCCTGTCCGCAACGAAGTAAGCTTCAATGTTTTCCCGCACGCATCTTCTGATAATTATTTCCCTATGGCGTACGGGAAGGGAATCAGCATCGAGATAAAGTCGAAATTCCATATCCAGATATTAACACAAAAGACATCAAATCTCACTGTTGTTTGTTTTAACGGGCTTACGGTATATGGAAAAAATGCAGATATTAAATTATAGTAATGGAAGTAGGTATTATTTCAGGAGGTTTTCATGAACTATTCTCCACTGCAGACAGCAAGATATCAGTATCAGCCAAAGCTGCCTCTGATTCTTCAGAACAGAATCGATGAAGTCGAAGTATGTTATGGGGAAGCGACCCAGTCAGTGGCCGATCAGGAGAAGATCAGCCAGATGTTCCCCAACACTTACGGAATGAAGACAATCTCTTTCAGGAAAGGCGAATCAAAGGCCATTAAGACGAAGCAGGTTGTCGGCGTAATCCTTTCAGGCGGACAGGCACCCGGCGGACACAATGTCATCACAGGTCTCTATGATGCTCTTAAAAGGGCAAACAGTGAAAATGTTCTTTTAGGCTTCAAGGGAGGTCCTTCAGGTCTTCTCGAGGATGATTACATCGAGTTCACTGATGAATTCATAAACGAATACAGGAACACCGGCGGTTTCGACATCATAGGATCAGGCAGGACAAAGCTTGAAACAGTTGAACAGTTTAAGGTTGTTGCCGAAGTTGCGAAAAAACATTCTCTCAATGCAATCGTGATCATCGGCGGTGATGATTCCAATACAAATGCGGCAGTGCTTGCTGAGTACATGGCAGCAAATAAGACAGGTGTTCAGGTTATCGGATGCCCGAAGACCATCGACGGTGACCTGAAGAACGATGTCATTGAAGTATCATTCGGTTTCGATACTGCATGCAAGACCTATTCCGAGCTCATCGGTAACATTGAGCGTGATGCTAATTCAGCCAAGAAATACTGGCACTTCATCAAGGTCATGGGAAGAAGCGCGTCTCACATCGCACTCGAATGTGCCCTTGAATGTCAGCCCAACATCTGTCTTGTCGGAGAGGAAGTTGAAACCAGGAATCAGTCAATGATGGATATCGTCCGCTACATCGCTGATGTTGTTGAGGTAAGAGCATCAAAGGGTTGCAACTACGGTGTTGCAATCGTACCGGAAGGTCTCATCGAATTCATTCCCGAAGTAAAGGTTCTCATTGCTGAAATCAATGAACTGCTTGCCGTACGTGCCTCAGACTATGCCGTTCTCGGCAGCTGGGAGGATCAGTTCGGTTTCGTTGTTTCCAATCTTACATCCAATTCTGCAAATGTATTCAGGGCACTTCCAGTTGACATCCAGCACCAGCTTCTGATGGACAGGGATCCGCATGGCAACGTTCAGGTATCAAGGATTGAGACTGAAAAGCTTCTGATAACCATGGTAGCCAGGGAGCTTAAGGAAAGAGGATCAAAGGCAAAGTTCAATGCAATCAACCACTTCTTCGGTTATGAAGGAAGATGTGCATTCCCATCCAACTTTGATGCTGACTACTGTTATTCACTCGGTTACAATGCATTCCTCCTGATCAGCAATGGTCTTACGGGTTACATGTCAACCGTAACGAATCTTTCCGCAGGTCCCGCCAACTGGGAAGCAGGCGGTATCCCCATCACGAAGATGATGAACCTGGAAAGAAGACACGGTGAGTACAAGCCTGTTATAAGAAAGGCACTTGTTGAGCTTGACGGTGCACCTTTTAAGTATTTTGAAGCTCACAGAAAGGAATGGGCAGAAAACACATGTTTCACATTCCCCGGAGCAATTCAGTACTACGGTCCCGCTGAAGTTTGCGATATCACTACAAAGACACTCGCACTGGAGCAGGGAAGATAATAAAACAGGGCATGAATACATGCCCTGTCTGATTGAGTGAGGATTCCTTTATGAGGGATCCTCTTTTTTACCTCGGAAGATGAAAAAGCCTGTCTTCAGGCTTGTCCTTCTGACGGAAGAAAACGGCAGTAAAGCCTGTGGTTGCCACAAGTACTGAAGAAGTTAGATCCGCACACCTGAATGCAATGTCCTTCACGTCATCCTTGTACTGCTGAAACTTCACTTTCACAAGTTCATGATGATCAAGCGCTTCATCAAGCGCATTTTTCACACTCTCGGTAAGTCCTTCCTTTCCGACCATGACTACGGGGTCAATTGACTGGGCCTCACCCCTGAGGTATGCCCGCTGTTTGCTAGTTAATTCCATAATCAGCATAATACATGAAAGAGGGACAAAAAAACAGACCCGCATGGGGCCTGTCAGGATTAAGTCCTAAGCTTATCAGTTGTTATCAAGTTTATCCTTATACTGTTTTGCTATGACGAATCTCTTTACCTTCTTCGTGGAAGTCATTTCAAGAGGCTCGTCGGCAATCAGCACCTTCGTAATCTTCTTATGGCTCTGAAGTGTCTTGTTGACTTCCTGAACAATTGCGTCAAAATGAGCCTGAAGATCATCCTTATGTTCCTTCCTTGCCTCCGCGGAAGGATAGATGATGGCGGCAATGCCCTCACTCTTCTCTGCCCTGTTATTTATATAGCCGGTAACGCATATCTGCTCAACATCGAAGTAAAGCTGGAAATGATCCTCAATCTCCTCAGGGAACACGTTCTTACCGCCATCCGTGACAATGATGTTCTTTGCCCTTCCCGTAAGAACCAGGTAACCGTCAGCATCCTCATAACCGACATCGCCGGTATTGAGCCATCCGTCTTCGGAAAGAACCTCACGGGTTGCTTCAGGAGCATTGTAATATCCCTGCATGACCATTGGTCCGCGGAGGTGGATCACACCGTTACCGTCGCTGTCCTTGTTCTCGATTTTCACTTCAACTCCCTCAAGGTGCCGTCCTACCGAGATCTCCTTATAAGCCTCAACGGGATTCAGATGCGTTATCGGGCTTGTTTCGGTAAGTCCGTAACCCTGTACGAAGTTTACGCCAAGCTCGTTGTACATCTTGAATGTGGATGCTGGAAGAGGACCGCCGCCGCAGATACAGATCCTGATGTTCTCAAGTGAAACCTTCTTAAGCAGGAAACCGAACCACTTCTTACCGACGGAAATGTGGAAGACTTTCTTAAGGAACCCGGAAATGCCCATAAGTCCCCTTATAAGGCCATAGACAACAATACCCTTCTTCCTTACACCGTTCATCAGGGCCGTTATGAGCTTATTGAAAAGGAGGGGAACACCCAGGAACATGGTAACCTTTCCCATCTTCAGCTCCTTCAGAAGCTGTGAAACAACAAGCTTCTTGCCGAATACACACGCGGCACCTACACTTATCGATTCGATGAAAACCGCAAGCATCGTGTATGCATGATGGATAGGAAGGATTGCATAGAAGACATCTGTGGGATAAAGCTTCATGTAAAGCTGTGCGATGTAACAGTCACTGACCAGATTCTTATGGGTAAGCATGACCCCCTTGGGTGTTCCGGTCGTACCGGAAGTGAAGAGAATTGCAGCCAGGTCATCCTCAGTTGCCTTGGGAGCCTCGGATTCAGGTCCGTCAAGATCAAGAATATAGCTGTACCCATCGGGCCTCTTCTCTTCAAGTGAATATCTGGCAACGAGACCTACCCTCTTTGAACTGTCGATGGTTGCAAGCCTGTCACCGTCCGCAAAAATCCTTGAAACACCTCCGAAAGCCATCAGGGTTTCCATGTCATGGTCGTTGTACGTGCAGTCAAGGGGAACCACTATGGCACCGGCATAAAGGACTGCAAGATATGCAATTGCCCATTCAGGGCTGTTCTTTCCCGAAACCGCGATCTTATCACCGGGTTTCACACCTTCAGAGAGCAGGAAGTTCTTTACCTCAAGAATCTTCTTCCTTGCCTGACTGTATGTGAATGTCAGTTCTTTCGGAGCAAAAGCCCTGAAGCAGTTATTGTCGGGATACCTCATGCATGAGATCTCAAACATCTCCACAAGGGTAGGCCATTCACCTTTGAAAGACTTTCCTCTGTACTCATCAAGGAAAGCATATGCGTCTGGATTGGGGATTTTAAATGACATACTGTCTCCGTAAAATGTATTGTAACATCATTATCTACACATTTTTAATATGTGTCAATCTAAGAAATTAACACATATTCAAAATCCGTCAGATTATTTGGTACACTTTCCCTTTTCTGTTAAAAAGAGTACCATCACGCCATGGAATTCACCGATTTCAGTCAGGTTACGGAATATCTTGACAGCTTCACATATTCAGACAGGTCATCAGCTCCGGGTCTCATCAGGAATGCAAGGCTGGAAAGGATGGAGAACCTGCTTCGCCATCTCGGAAACCCTGAAAGGAGTTTCAGATCGATTCATCTTGCAGGAAGCAAGGGTAAAGGCTCAACCGCCACTTTCATCTCCGTCCTGCTTGAGGCAGCAGGTCATAAAACGGGGCTTTACCTTTCCCCTCACCTCTCCGATTACAGGGAAAGATTCACGCTTGCAGGCAGATTCTTCGATGACCGGTTCCTCCTTTCCACTGCAGAGGAACTGAGAAGGAAAGTATCGTCCTTTTCCAATCCGGCAGAACTGGGTCCTGAAAAACCTTCAACCTTTGAGCTTTACACTGCGTATGCATACATGCTCTTTGAAAAAAGCGGATGTGAATATGCGGTTGTTGAAACGGGACTTGGCGGAAGACTTGACGCAACGAACACGCTTTCCTCCATTGCATCGGTCATAACCCCGATCGAGCTGGAACATACTGCCGTACTCGGCAATACCCTTTCCCTTATAGCAGGCGAAAAAAGCAGAATCATCAAGGATGGCCAGGATGTCTTTTCAGCCAATCAGGCTGACGAAGCTCTTGAAGTCATAAGAAATGAAGCTGTTAACAGGAAGTGCACCCTTCATTGTTTTGCCGACATGGTCACGGCCTTTACGACAGAAACATCCATGTGCGGGGAGCATCTTAAGTTCACATCCGCAGGCGGAAGAGACTTTGATCTTAAACTCAGCGTGTACGGAAGGAAACAGGCTGAAAACGCCGCGCTTGCAATCCTCATCGCGGAGCACATGGGATTCCTTACGGAAGCGGGACTCAGTGCAGTTGAAAAGACAGTACTGCCCGGCCGGTTTCAGATAATGAGTGTAAACGGTAAGGCTCTGGTACTTGATGTTGCTCACACGGTTAACAGCCTTACCGATACCGTCCGGACCTTCAGAACACTCTGGCCACAGGGAGGAACATGCATTTTCGCTTCCGTATCAGGTAAGGATATAGAGCACATGAGCCATATCATCTCCGCCAGCTTCGAAAAGGTAATCATCACAAGACCCGGCACATACAAAAAAAGTGATATTACCGGGATATATCGCCTGATGAGCAGCGATATGTGCGATAATGACATTTACATGATCGATGATAACAGGAAGGCAATTGAGAAGACCCTCTCCTTTCCGGGTCCCTTTCTGATAACAGGATCATTCTATCTTGCGGGAGAGCTGCTCCCGTTATTAAAGGAAGACATATGGCACTGAACGCTTCTGAAACGGAACTCATAATGAGTGAACTCACCTTTGAGGATACATTCATACAGGACGTCACCGAACATGACATACATTCCTTCACGCTTTCACTGTTCGGGAAAAAGGAGAAAGCATGGCTTTTTTACATTGAAGTCGGAACTCCTTACATGAGAATCTGCAAAACGGAAAGGATGAGGAAGAAGTCAGGAAAAATGCAGCGCTTTACCCAGTACCTGAAAGCGAACATCATCGGTTCCAGAATCGTTTCGGCAGAGGCGGTAAGAGGAGAAAGGGAGGTATGCTTCACTCTTTCACACAGGGATGAAGTCAGGAAAATGTACATAAGACTCTTCTCAGGGCCGGCTGCAAACATAATCATCACTGATAAGGACAACATCATTCTGGAAGCAATGATGAGGAGACCCGGACGGGGAGAGGAAAAAGGAGGCATATTCACGCCCTCTTCCCCCAAAGACCCTGATCATGAAAGATTCCCGGTGCGCCCCTGGTCCGCGGCAACCTTCAATGAGGAAATAGACAGAAACATCACAAGGGAAAAACTGGACTCGACCCTCTCAATGATGAAAAAACAGGTTTTGGCCAGAAGGGATGCGGAGCTTTCTCACCTTACGGCACAGCTTAAGGAAGAGAGGAGGAAAGCATCCGACGAAAGCTCATATGAAACTTACAGAAAGTGTGCAGACCTACTTTCTGCATATTCTTATCAGATAAAGCGGGGCGATAAGGAAGCACGGCTCATCTCTTTTGAGGGGGATGAAGTAACCGTGCATCTTGATCCGTCCGTTACCGTAAGTGAGAACATCAACGCTTACTATCAGAAGTATAAAAGGGCCGAGAGGATATATCTCAATGCAAAGGAGAGTGCATCAAAGCTTGAGGAAAAAATCAGGGCCTGCGAAGAACACTACGCATACATCCTTTCACAGGACAGTGTAAGTCTTCTTGAAAAGGAGCTTGGCGGCACTCAGACGGGTACACATGAAAAAGAGTACACAGGTCCGGGCCTGAGGCTTGAATCCCATGGCTTTGAAATCCTTGCGGGAAGGAATGCAAAGGAGAATGATGAACTTTTAAGAAGGCATGTCAGGGGAAATGACCTCTGGCTCCATACAAGGGACTATGCCGGCGGCTACGTGTTCATCAGGGCTAAAAAGGACAAGAGCATTCCTCTTGAAGTCCTGCTTGACGGAGCAAACATCGCAGTGCACTATTCAAAGGCAAAGTCGGGAGGAAAGGCATCCCTTTACTACACTCAGGTCAAATATCTTAGAAGGGTTAAGGACGGGAAGCAGGGACTTGTCATTCCGACATGTGAAAAAAACCTGGACATCACACTAGACGAAGATCGCGTGAGATCATTACTTTCAAAAGTGAGGTAAATCCTATGAACTTTTTCCGGGACATATTCTATCCTTCAGATGAAGAAAAGCTGAAAAAACTGACTGAGTTCAGTAAGGAAGATGTAACATATCCCATGATAATAATTCCCCATGCTGGGCTTGAATATGTTCATGATGTGATAAAGGCGGGTTTTTCCCATCTCAGGCCCGCAGAGCGGTATGTTTTCATAGCACCGCTTCATAACGGAGCCTTTCCTGACAGCAGGGAATATCTGTTCACCATATCAGACAGAACCGTCGGCAACGTATCAGTCAGAAAAGTTTCCGGTCCTGCAGTGGAGGATGCCATCCTGGAAGAGGAGTACTCCCTTGAACTTACCCTTCCCTTTTTCAGATGGGAAGAATCACCGGTAATCCTTCCCATCTTCACATCCATCACCACCGCAGAACAGGTGAAGGGTCTCAGGAAGGTCATTGAACGCCTTGATGACGGCAGTGTTTCCTTCGTCATTTCCGCAAACATGGCATCTGAGGGAAAGGAAGAAAAAATGAAGGAACAGGCAGACAGACTTGAAGGGATGCTTGCATCATCCACTCCTCTTCTGGAGGAAGGAAGAAAAGGAAACATTTCAGGATGTGCACTTCAGATCGCGGCAGCTTTGAGGGGGCTGTATACCTCTTACATTCCCATCATGGAGGGGAAAAACACAATGCACAGGGCAGGAGCATTCAAATGATTAAACAGCAGATGATCACTGATATCCGTGTGGACGGAAAGGAATATACCGCAATAGCACTGGGAGTCGATGACTTCGCAATTCCCCGTCACATGATGCAGGGCGAGAAGCAGGACGGATACATTTATAAGGACGGGGAGCTTATTCCCTGGAGATGGCAGGCATTCTGCACAATTGAAGGAAAAAAATGTTTCTACTTCGATAAATGCAGGATTGAGGATTTCTCATCGATCGCGACATCGCACAGGGACAGCGCGCTTTCCCTCATCCGTGATCTTGCAATCGCACTGACACGTCTGCCGCAGTCATTCGTTTCAGTTCAGCTGGGACTTCTGCCCACATACAGGTTCTATGTTTATGAGGATGATTCATGGCTTATCCTTCCCCCTGACCTCGGTGATCTCTTTTCACTGTACTATAACGATGAGGACAGATATCTTTCCCTTGGCTGTTTCGCCAAAGGCGGAACGGAACCGTCATTTACACTTATCAGACAGTTCGCAGAGTTTCTTTACTTTGCCCTTACCGGGGATGCTCCCTACCAGGACAGGGAAATAAGGGAGTACAACTACAGTGAATTCCCTCTTTCAGAGTACAGAAGATATCTGTTTCCCGATCTATCCGAAAAGACGCAGGGGTTCATCGAGTTCTGTCTTCATGCATCAAGCAGGGAGATGAGGAAGATAAACGGAAATCGGAAGGCAGAGGAAAACCTCTCCTGGTTCATTGAAAAGACACTTACCCTCACCTGGGAGGCAGAAAGGAAAACACCTGACGATTACGCTGCCGTGAAGAGTGAGCTTGAAAAGAGCGGGAGCTATCAGAAGTTTCTGAAGCAGACATCTGAAGGTGCAAAGCGCAATAATTTCTGGCGTCTGAAAGGATCAGTCATCATAGGCGCCTCAGTAACCGTGATCCTTGTGGGTGCATTCCTGTTCTCATACATTAAGAACCTGCTCGAACCGCCCTACACTAAGGACATGAATCAGGAAGAAATCGTATATGCTTTCTATGAAGCACAGAACGAACTTAATGCATCGGATCTCACTGCTGCGGTCAAGGGATGCAAGGTTCCTCAGGAAAATGAGGTGATCAACCTGTTCGTGAACAGACAGACCAGAATGGCTTATGAACAGACAGTACCCGTGATAAGGGCCGATGAATGGGTAGATGCGGGAATGCCTTCCTTCAATGCCACGATGTTCGTATATGGTGCCGATGATGTAACCGTAACTGAAGTGGGTGAAAACGTCCTGAGGGCTGACCTGCTCTTCTACAGTCCGTACAACTATGAAGAGGAAACCACGGAAACTTCCAGCCTGACTTCAACGGAAGCCTCCACGTTCTGCTACAGATATTCGCAGACCTTTACCTTTGCCTGGAATGACAGGGGATGGTGGAACATCATCAATGTAACCGATCCTGAAGTCGAGCTTGTCAGGGAAATAAGGACTCCCCTCTTAACGCAGTAGATACTCAGCAAGAATTTTCTCAAGTCCGGATGTATCATCAGGATGGATCCAGTGAACACCGGGAAAGGAAGAAAAGAATGTTATCTGCCTCTTGGCATAGCGCCTGGAGGCGGTTTTTATTTTCCCGCTGATAAGTGATACGGAGTCCTCTCCCGTTTTTTCGGCTTCAAGGAATTCCCTGTATCCGATCGCACCCATTGCAGGCCAGGAAGAATCGGCACCCATCGCCTTCAGCTTCCTTATCTCATCGACAAGACCTTCCCTGAACATGATATCCACTCTCCGGTCTATCCTCTCATACAGTTCATCCCGGGGACGCTCAAGACCTATTATGAGAGGTTTCATCCCGTTTCTAGGCTGAGAAGGAAGCTCAAATGACGAAAGGGGCCTTCCGGTCTGGTAATAAACTTCCAGGGCCCTTGTGATTCTGTATGTGTCATTGATGCTGATGCGTCCTGCAGATACGGGATCAGCCTTTTCAAGGCGCTCATGAAGAGCTTCCTTTCCTTCAGAATCGAGAAGGGACTGCACATGCTGTCTTACTTCAGGATCGGCAGTGGGAGCCTCGGAAAGGCCATAAAGGTAATGCCTGAAGTAGAATGCGGTACCGCCGGTAACAAGGGGAATGTCCCCCTCCCTCACTATTTGCCGAGCTGCCTCATCAGACCGTTTTATGAACTCGCCGACGGTAAACTGCTCCCATGGATCAAGGATGTCAACGTTGTAATGATGGATTCTTGAAAGAAGCTCTTCAGACGGTTTGGCCGACCCGATATCAAGGTATCTGTAAACCTGAACGGAGTCGGCATTGATTATCTGAAAACCGTCTGAAAAAAAATCCTCCACAAGCTGTGTCTTTCCGCTTGCGGTAGGACCGAAAAGAAAAACCTGTTTATTTATCTTCGAGGGTGTATTTGATCTCATCGTTCAGAACCTGAGTAAGAACGTGTGATACGACCTTTTCCCCGCTCTCCTCAATTTCATCCTTGATGGATGTGGCAGAGATGATGTTTGCTTCTTTGATCGCAACGCAGGTCATCTCATAGATGTTGCCTTCCCTGTCGATCAGTTTGTCTAGTGGAATGCTCACTTGGCTGTCTCCTTATCCTGATAATTATAACAGAAAACGGACTCTAACGTAAAGTGGAGATCTTTTCCATTATGATGGCGACGATCTCCTCCGGAGTTCTGTCATCAGTATCAATGACAAGATCCGCTACTGACGTGTCCCCGTTGTCTATACCGTAAATCCTTCTGTACCTGGCACTGTCATTCCTGTCCCTCATCTCAGTCTGGGCCATACGCTCCTCAAGCGTACCGCCTTCCCTTTTCAGAACCCTTTTCGCCCGGGTTTCGGAAGTATACGGCCCAGCAGCAATAGCAGATTCGAAAATACATAGAATTTTCGATACTTATCAAGCTGAAGATT
>JBJEWN010000200.1:0-3274 GCA_051885075.1 Bullifex sp. | reverse complement strand
GGTCGAAAAAAGAGGATGATAAGGAGGGACTTCAGATAGATCTGCTCATCATAAGGAATGACAATATCATAAACATGTGTGAGATAAAGTTTTATGGAAGCCCGTTCAAGGTGGACAGAACATATTATGTAAAAATTCTGTCAAGACAGACTGCCCTCTCGGAAATGGTATCATCAAAGATGGCCATTCACAGTACCCTGATCACGACATTCGGACTTAAGAATAACGAGTACAGCAGTGCTTTCGTGAGCACTGTGGTCCTTGATGATCTCTTCAGAGAGTGCTGAATTCATTGCGCCTGATACCCCTGCAGGTTGCCAATATCAGGAAACAGTCATAAATTTGTTTCATGAGAAAAACAATAGCTTTGATAACGGCATTATGCCTTATCATCATCACACTCACCGGGTGCCAGACATCGGGTGAGGATAAGACCAGTATCAGTGCGGTGTACTTCATCCCAAAGAGTGAGGATGACTACTATGAGTTTGCAACCTTCGCAATAGGGGAGAAACCCTTTGAGCTGGAAGCTGAAGATCAGGAGCCGGTATTTGAGGATGAGACTGAGTATTCACCTCTGGATGACATGGATGGAATCCAGGACTACGACTTAAAGTCGATGGTGTTCACTGGGGAGAGTGTAATTGGTATACCTGATGAGGGTGTATCATCACGCTGGAATCACGTTTCCGTTTATTCGGAAAATGAGGATGCGAACTTCGTTGATGCCACCTGCATTCTGGAAACGGAACATGCCTACTTCTATCTTGATGACAGGTTCTCAGTTGATATGGAGAAGCTGGAGGAGATAGCCGCGGGCTTTGAGGATGAGTATAAGGTCATCAGGCGAATCTTCGGCAATGAAGGTGATGTTGATGCCAATGGCAAGATCAGGTTCCTGATCACCAGCTTCGAGGAGGATACAATGGGGTATTACTATTCCCTTGACCAGTATTCACAGGATGAGCTGGAAAGGGCAGGGTATGTCTATAAGTCCAATCTCAGTGACATGCTGTACATCAACGTATCGATATTCAGCTCAGACGGAAGTTACACTTCCGCTGATGTGGTATCCACACTGTGCCATGAATTTTCACACATGGCTTACATGAACAACAGGGCGTCAAAGGCGCTGGATGAAGAGTATCTTTCCTTCATCGTTGAAGGACTTGCGATGTGGACTGAGTACTATGTCGGTTATCCTGAAGGTCATGACGGTTACCTCTGCTCCTATCTTTCAGTGGCTGATGAAGTATCCTTCTTCACTTCGGACAGGAGCGAGATCTACGGTTACGGCCTGCTGTTCTTCCGCTACTTTGAGGAAAGGTTCGGAACCGATGCGATCATAAGGCTTGCGAATACTCCGTATACCTATGTTGCCGCCCTGGAGGATGCTTCAGGCGTGGATGCGGATACTCTCTTTGAGGACTTTGTTTATACAGTCCTTGCAACGGTGACGGGACTTACTGACAGTGAATATTACATGGAAGGCCTCAATGATGAAGATTCAGGGTTTGAACTTATGAGCACTGCATTTGAAGTCCTTGCGGATGAGGAATACGGGTATTATCTGGAAAAGGGAGATAGCTACTACAGCTACATCATGCCGCCTTTCTCATTTGCACTGTTCTTTACCGAGTCTGATCCTGATTTCGAATCTGACAGGGCTCAGATGATAAAAGTGGTGCTCTGAGCTGACTCCAGAAATCATTTTCTTGATAATCTATATACTCTAAAGTATAATACTTGTAAGTATATAGATTGGAGGATTTATGTTCGTAGGCAGGAAAAAGGAACTTGCACAGCTGGAGGAACTTTATGCTTCATCCCGGTTTGAGTTCCTGGTACTTTATGGGCGCAGGAGAGTGGGGAAGACAGAACTTCTGAAAGAGTTTTCTGCAAGACGCAATGCTTTGTTCTATTCTGCAAAAGAGCAGAATGATGCCCTGAATCTCAGTGACTTCTCCTTCTGTGTACAGACTTTTTTCGATGGCACTTCCTTCGGTTCTTTTACCGGCTGGGATGCTGTCCTGAAATACATTGCCGCAAGATCCGGTGATGAACGGCTTCTGATAGTGATTGATGAATTCCCATACATCGCAGCTGCGAATCCCTCAGTAAAGAGCATCCTTCAGCATGTCATTGATCATGGATGGAAGAATAAAAACATTTTCCTGATTCTCTGCGGTTCTTCCGTAAGCTTTATGGAGAGTGATGTTCTGGGGGCAAAAAGCCCGCTGTACGGACGTGCAACTGCTCATCTGGAAATTAAAGGGTTCGATTACCTTGAATCCTCCCTGTTCTTTCCCGGATACACAAATACCGAAAAGCTTATGGCCTATGGAATTCTTGGGGGGATTCCATGTTATCTTCAGACCTTTGATCCGGAGAAAACAATTGAGCGGAATATAGCCCACGAAATCCTCAGGGAGGGAAGTTTTCTCAAAGATGAGCCTTTATTCCTTCTGAAACAGGAGTTAAGGGAGCCTGCAGTATACAACAGTATTCTTGAGGCAATAGCAACAGGAGCATCACGCCTTAATGAAATTGCCACCGCGATTCATGAGGATGTGACGAAGTGTTCAAAATACCTTGGTGTGCTTCAGACTCTCAGGCTGGTAAAAAAGTCAGTACCTTGTACGGAAGATGGCACTTCAAAAAGGAGTATTTACGGGATAGCGGACAATTTCCTTACATTCTGGTTCCGTTTCCTTTTCAGAAACAGATCATATTATGAACTGCTTGGCCCGGAAGAAGCGGCACGTATGATCATGGAGCCAAAGAGTTTCAGTGCATATTTCGGATTTGTTTTTGAAAATATATGTCTTGAATACATGATAAGGATGGCGAAGCGCCGCCGTCTTCCGTTTATTCCTTATTCATACGGAAAATGGTGGGGAAACAATCCTGAGAGAAAATGTCAGGATGATATTGATATCCTCATGACTGATATGACGAAAAGCAGGGTCATCATCTGTGAGTGTAAATACAGGGAAGATGCTTTCGGTAAAGACGAGATGGAAACCATGCTTCAGAGAGCATCCATTTTCCCAAACGCCGATGAAGTAAGTTATTATGCTTTCAGCAAAGGCGGGTTCACTGATTATGTAAAGGATAATGCTGGGGTTAATAACATCAGGCTTGTCACCATTGATGATCTCTTTGTTATGGAAGCTGAAAACTGAAGACTCCCTGCTACAGGTTCAGATGACCTGTCAGATGTGAACTACCGCCACCCTAAAGGGTGTCAGCTTCGCGTTTCACAGAACCAATA
>JBJEWN010000199.1:0-14579 GCA_051885075.1 Bullifex sp. | reverse complement strand
ATGTGTTCAAGAATGGCTCTCGTCATGATGAACGGAGAAAACTGAAATGAAGATCAATGACAAGAAGGCTGTCAGGATCCCTTCAAAGATCCTGGTTCCGCTGCTGACACTGGCTACAGGAATCCTCTTTGCCGTGATTTCCTTCGGACAGTACGGCTTCTGGGACAGTGCTGCAATGAGGCCGACTAAGGGCTTTTTCCCCGGAATCATCTCAGTCGGACTCATTGCCCTCTCGGTTCTGGCACTCATAAGCGGCTTCAGAAGCCCCATGGCGGAGTTCAGGCTCATCAACTGGTATGTTCCCCTTGCCGTGGTCGCGATAATAGCCGCAACCTATGTTATCGGCATGATTCCGTCCCTGCTCATATTCGTGCTGCTGTGGCTGAAGGTCTATGAGAAGCAGAGCTGGCTTACAACACTCATCGCGCTTGCGATCGTCGCATTCATCGTCATCGGATGCTTCCGCATCTGGCTTGACATCCAGTTCCCGATCGGATTCATCGGTGAGCTAATATTCGGTTAAGGAGGCCGCGTTATGGAAAACTTACAGTTACTGATGCACGGCTTCAGCGTCGTGCTTACATTCCAGAACATCGGAGCATGCCTCTTAGGTGCATTCCTCGGCCTCATCGTCGGTGCAATGCCCGGTATCGGAAGTCTTGCGGGCGTTGCGCTGCTGCTTCCGCTCACATACAAGTTCAACCCGACAACCGCAATCGTGCTGCTCGGAGCACTCTATTACTCCAACATGTACGGCGGTGCGTTCTCTGCAATCCTTTTAAACATTCCCGGTGACAGCCCGGCCGTAATGACTGCACTTGACGGTTACCCGATGGCAACCCAAAGAAAGAGACCCGGTCAGGCACTCTTCACGGCAAACCTCGCATCATGCATAGGCGGTCTCATCGGTATGTTCATCCTGGCATTCCTCGGCCCCGCACTTGCGGACGCCGGACTTCACTTCGGACCTGCCGAGATGACGATCCTCCTTCTGGTCGCAATGACAAGCATCGGATGGCTGGTCGGTTCCAACCCGACAAACGGAGTCGTGCTCACGCTCCTCGGTATCCTCATCGCAAGCATCGGCATGGATCTTCAGACCGGTTCCCCGAGGTTCAACTTCGGTAACGTCTACCTCCTCGGAGGTGTTAAGTTCATCCCGTTCGTAATCGGAACGGTCGGTTTTGCCCAGGTAATGAAGCTGATGGATGAAAAGGACGAGAAGGCCAAGGAAAGCGGTATCACTGAACGTCTCACCATCAGGGGCAGCCTCCTTTCCCCCCATGATGTGAAGAGGATCATCTTCCCTGCCATCAGGTCAGGTTTCCTGGGAACGTTCGTAGGCGTTCTTCCCGGAGCCGGTGCAACCACGGGTGCATTCCTCGGCTATGCCGTTCAGAGGGCATTCAAAAGTGAAGAGCCCCTCGGAACAGGTGCAATGGAAGGTATCGCGGCATGTGAGGCAGCAAACAACGCTGCGGCTGCAGGTGCATTCGCACCCCTGCTTGCCCTCGGTATTCCGGGGTCAGGTACAGGCGCTGTCCTCCTTGGGGGTCTCATGATGTGGGGCCTCAACCCCGGACCGCTTCTGTTCCAGAACGAGCCTGACTTTGCATGGGGTCTCATCGCATCCCTCTTCATCGCCAATATCTTCGCTCTGATGATCGCACTGGGTGTCATCCCGATGCTTCTGAAGATCCTGGCTGTTCCCGTGAAGGTCCTGATTCCGATCATCACGGTCGTATGCATCGTCGGTTCCTACTCCGACACATACTCTTTCTACGGCGTTATCATCATGCTCCTAAGCGGTATCTTCGGTTACCTCTTTGAAAAGAGCGGCTACTCAACTGCCCCGATGCTGCTGTCGTTCGTACTGGCACCGCTTCTTGAGGACAACATGAGAAAGGCCTTCGTCATCTCTGGCGGAAGTGTTTCAAACGTGTTCTTCAACTCAGCGATCTCAACGGTACTCACAATCGTATTCTGCATCCTTATCCTCACACCGGTCCTTCGCGCGGTCCTGAAGAAGACAGGGATTCTGAAAGAAAAAAAAGCAAAATAATCAAAAGGAGAGAAATGAAATGAAAAAGATTGCAACAATGGTGCTCATGGCACTCATCGCATGTGCTCTTTTCGCAAACGGCGCTGCAGAAACAGCTTCTGCAGGATTCACCCCGACCAAGGACGTAACATGGGTATGTACAAGTAAGCCGGGCGGCGGTTCCGATATCTTCACCACCCAGATCAAGGATGCAATGAAGGCAAACGGAATTACGGATGCAAACATCGTCACCGATTACATCACGGACGGAAGCGGTGAGGTAGGGCGCCTCCAGGTTGCCACGATGAACAAGGCAAAGGCTGACTACACACTTCTTACCTTCAACAGCGGCGACCTCATGCCGATGGTCAAGAACACCGACAACAGGGTTGAGAACTTCAGACCTCTCGCGATCATGGCAGTCGACAAGCAGCTTCTTTTCATCGGCGAGCAGTCAAAGTACTCCTCATGGCAGGAAGTCCTTGATGCCCTCAAGTCCGGTGCAAAGATCGTCATAGCAGGAAGTAAGGGTGATGACATCGAGACTTACAACAAGCTCATCGCAGAGCTCGGAGTGTCGGAAGCACAGCTCTCATATATCGCGAACGACGCAACATCAGGTGCCATCACATCACTGCTCGGCGGTCACGTTGATCTCTGTATGTCAAAGCCCGCAGCCGCTTCTCAGTACGTTGAGGCAGGAAAGATGAAGCCGATTCTCGCACTGAGCAACAACCGCTTCTCATCCGAGAACCTTAAGGATGCTCCCACACTCTCAGAGTTCGGTTACAGGAACGTTGAAGTTCCCGTCTGGAGAGGTGTTACCGCTCCCAAGGCAATGGCTGACGATGCATATGCATTCTGGGCTGACTGCCTTAAGAAGGCTTCCGAGACTCCTGAATTCAAGGCTTATCTTTCAAAGAACGGTCTTGAGCCCATGTACCTCTTCGGAGCCGAAGCTGAAGCTTACATGCTCGACTACCAGAAGACATATCTTGCTTCAATCGGTAAGTAAGACTGAAAAATTCAATCACAGGGGGCTTGATGCCCCCTTTATCACATAAGGGGTAAATCATGAGAAAAGTAACACTTCTCCACACGGTAAAAAGCATATACGAAACATTTCCTTCACTCATCAGAAAAGCACTCGGTCCCGACACAGAGATCGTGAACATCGTCGATGAGATTCTTATCAGCAATACACAGAAGAAGGGGTGTTTCTGTGAGTGGAACATGGAGCGTCTTTTATCGGACATGAACGTTGCATCCGAAGCGGGAAGCGATCTTCTTGTCGTTACATGCTCATCCCTTACTCCCTATGTGATGAAACTGAGTGAACGGATCAAAGTTCCCGTTGTGACGATCGACAGGGCGATGTGCAGAAAAGCTGCTGAAACGGGAAACAAAATCCTTGTTCTGGCAACGGCTGCAACCACGGTCAAACCCACTGTTGAGCGCATCCGGGGGGAACTTGCAGAACTGGGAAAAGATGCTCAGATCATATCGTCACTCCGGACCGATGCCATGGATGCATTGAAAAACGGGGATGTGGAAATGCACGATCATATCCTTGCCGAAGAAGCAGCGATGTATCCCGATGCGGATTTAATCGTTCTTGCACAGGCCAGCATGGCCACTGCCGAAACGGAAGTTGCTGAAAGAACCCACAGGAGAGTACTGACAAGTCCCTCATCATGCATTGAGGAAGTGAAGGCGTTCTATGGTATATGATGATATGAGGATTGCCTTCGGTACCTGGGCAATAGGTGGCGGTGACAGCTGGGGAAGAAATGATGAAAAGGATTCCATTGCCGCCCTTGATGCCGCCATCTCAAACGGGTTTACATACTTTGACACTGCACCCGCATACGGAAACGGACTGGCTGAAACAATCCTCGGAAAAACAGTGAAGGGCAGGCGTGATCAGGTCGTCATCGCGACGAAGTGCGGCCTTGAATGGGGGCCTTCAGGTTCCATGCTTCACAAGGAAAGGGACGGTGTGAAGGTCTGGAGAAATCTGAAAAAGGATGGGGTCATCAGACAGACTGAAGAATCGCTTAAAAGACTGGGTACTGATTACATTGACATTCTGCTTACCCACTGGCAGTGTCCTGTCGATCCCATTGAAGAGACTATCGAGGCGCTGGAAACTCTGAAGAAATCGGGAAAGATAAGGGCCTGGGGCAGCTGCAACAACACGCCGGAAAGCATTGAAGGATATTTCACTTCTTCCCATAAACCTGTTCTCATGCAGGAACGGTGGAGTCTTCTTGAAAATTCAAAGAGTGATCTCATCTCTCTCGCTGAAAGGGAAGGAGTGCTGTTTCAGGCATACTCATCCATGGAGCGGGGGCTTCTTACGGGAAAGTTAATGCCGGATGATGAAATCATCGGAAGCGCCAAAAAAAGTGATCCATGGTTCAGAAGCGATAACATGGTTAAGGTTAACAGGGCTCTTGCTCCACTTAAAGAGCTTGCCGCTTATGAACATGTTCCGCTTCATGTCCTGATCAGTGCATACGCACTTTCCCTTTCTCCGTCCATGGGGCTTGTTCTCGGTGCAAGAAAAGCATCCCAGGCGGAAGAGAACGCACGTCTTCTTTCCTACAGGATGAGTTCAGACGTGAAGGCTGAATTTGAAAAGAGATGGGTTAAACCCGTAAAGGAGGAATCATGATTGAAAGAAGTACCGTCATTTCAGTTCTGGTACCTGAAAGTCAGAGGGATCCGGGTGTGCTTTATGATGCACTTAAGGTCCTTGAGAAAACAAGGGTAACCCAGACTGAGCTATACACACCCTTTGAGCTTGCAGGAGAGATGGCAAAGGTTTATGAAGATTCAGCAGTTAAGTGTGCGGTCTATCCGATTGCGGGTGTACAGAAGATGGAAGGCTACAGTCTCTGTGATTTCAGCACTATCAGAAGACATGTTTCCATTGACCTTATCAGGAGGGCATTCGATGCAGCAAGGTGTCTCGGTGCAAGGAAGGTCCTTATCACGTCAGGCCGCTTCGAAGGAAAGGAAGAAGAAGCGCTGAAGCTCCTTGCGGAGAGCATTGAAAAGCTGATGGAGGAAGCGGATGGCCTTGAAGTCGTGCTTGAAACCGGGGACAGGGACGTGGATGCAGAGCAGCTCCTGGGGGCAACGGATCTTTCAGTGCGGTTTGCTGAGGATATCAGAAGCCGTCATAAGAATTTTTACCTGACACTCGACACAAGTCATCTGGCCCAGCTGGGAGAGGAGCCATCGGAATCAGTGAAAAAGGCGCTTCATGTATCCGATCACGTGCACCTTGCCACATGCATACTGAAGCAGGGCCATGAGTACTACGGTGACAGACATCCTCTGTTCTCTCATCCAGATGCCGTATTCGGTCCCGGTTACCTTGAACGCATATTCAGTGAGGTAAGCTCGGTTACCAACAGAAACATCCTCATCGGCCATGAGATAATCGACAGGTCCGGTGAAAGGCTCGGAAGCCTTGAAAAGGCCATTAAGGAAGCTCCCTGGTTCTTCTGAAAAACATATAGGGCTGTTAAAAAACTCAAGTGTTCTTTTGCAGCCCTATTACTATGTCAAAAAAAAGCCCGTAGCTAGAAAACCCGGGCGAACCTGGTAAAATGTAATCGCCAAATTGCATTTACCATGAACAAGTTTACCACAAAACAAGAGGTTTTGTTCTACTCCTACACCACCATGGAGGAGGAAAAACAAAAAAAACTGGATCAACATCGCTGTTACCTGGATCCAATATCGTGAAACATGATGCTGTATATCAAACAATCAGACCTAGAAATGTATGATATAGCAAGATAACGGGCTGTTTCAAAATGCCAGTTTTTTAACAGCCCCTTAAAATCCTGTGATAAGAGACTCAATATTCTGCGGATTGACATCATGCTCACCCATTCAGGGTTTTGCAAATAGTAGATGCTCATGGTATTATTAATTCAACTCTGGATAACGGGAGGTTTTCATGGGTATTTATGTCAATCCTGGAAAGAAAAGGCTGATTCTGGACAGAAACAGTGAGCTTTATGTGGATAAATCAATGCTCATTGCAGAACTGAACCGCCGAGTTAATACAAAGGACAGATTTATCTGTACTTCACGGCCAAGACGTTTCGGAAAAACAATGGCTGCCGATATGCTCTGTGCTTATTTTTCCGGAGAATGTGATTCACATGATGCTTTTTCAGGACTGAAAATTGAAAGGGATCCTTCCTTTGAATCAAATCTCAACAAATACACTGTCATTGCAATGGATGTTAATGATGCCGTCACATGCAAAGGCAGGATGACTGTTCCTGAGTATTTTGACTCAGAAATCATTCCTGAGCTAAGAAAAGCATTTCCAATGGTCTTTCTTGATGATGCACTGTCGCTTCCTCTTGCCATCAAAAGGATTTATGCGGAAACGCAGGAGATGTTCGTACTCATCATTGATGAATACGATGTTGTCATCAGGGATCAGCGGTTTTCGGGAGAGCTTACAGATTATATGGATATGCTCATTTCCCTGTTTAAAAACAGTTCAGTGAACCAGGCTGTAGCGCTTGCATATCTGACAGGCATACTGCCTGTCATTAAGGAAAAAGCAGAATCAAAGTTAAATGATTTTTCCGAATTCACAATGCTCGATGCTGAGAACCTGGCCCGGTTCATGGGCTTTACGGAAGAGGAAGTAGTGACTCTTGCCACTTCCAACTCCATGGATGTGGAACAGCTCCGGATGTGGTATGACGGTTACAGTGTCAATGGGATGGAGATATATTCACCTAAATCAATCATTACCGCAGTTACCAAGAAAAGGTGTGATGATTTCTGGAGCCAGACATCTTCCATGGATGCCCTGAGGGACTATGTCATGCTGAATTATGACGGTCTGAAGGAAGATATCATTTCAATGATGGCAGGCTCCCGCATCAATGTTAATGTATCAAAATTCAGGAATTCACCTATGGATATCCGAAGTAAGGATGAAGTGTTCACCTATTTGATCCACCTCGGATATCTTGCATACGATATGGAGAAAAGGGAAGTGTACATTCCCAATCATGAAATCAGGAACGAATGGGTCAATTCCGTTGATGACTGCCCTGAGTATTCCTCCGTGATAAAGGTGGTCCGGCATTCAAAAGAACTCCTTGAAGCCACCTGGGCCATGGATACTGAGAAAGTTGCCGAGGCCGTTAAGGAAACACACATGACGGTTACCAGCAATCTTACTTTCAATAATGAAGGTTCTTTTCAGAGTGCCATAAGGCTTGCTTATTTTTATGCCGACACCTGTTATACGATCGTAAATGAGCTGCCGGCCGGAAAGGGATATGCTGATGTTGCCTTCATTCCGAGAAAGTCCGGAATACCTGCAATGATTGTTGAACTGAAAAGGGATGATTACCCCGTCAGCGGCATGAAGCAGATAAGGGAGAAGGAATATCCCAGGGCTCTTTCCGCATACAGCCGCAACATGCTGCTGGTATCAGTATGCTACAGCACTGATACGAAGGAGCACACCTGCATTATCGAAAGGGCTTAAGCTTTCTTTTCCTGTATTGAGTCCAGGAATTCCTTCATAAGGCGTCCCATATCCCTGATCATTTTGGCAGTAAAGCCTCTCTTCCTGGAACCAGCAGCTCCGATGATGAGGTCCAGTGCGTCATCCTTTGTCGTGACTGTCAGTGTCAGACCGCTTCCCTCATCCTTAAGCGCCGAGGAAACGTAGTCATCGAAAGAGAAGGGGAAGGTTCCTCCGTTCCATGCGATCATGCCGCGCTTTCTTTCATCATCAAGGACTGCGACTATTCCCTGTCCGTCCTCAGTCACGATCCTCTTCACCCTGGCATCATTCCAGCTCTTTCCATCCTTTCTGATTGAATCGTCTATCGGGGCAAAGAGCGCGTCATACTGAACCTTTGTGTTTGCATCCCTCTTCTTTTTGGTTGCCGTTGCATAAATATTGAAAACGGTAATGATGAGCATGATTATGAGAATTATGCTTCCGATCGTTGCTGACATTACTCGGCCTCCTTCCTGGGTGTATGGGTGATATGCTCATACATAAGATTCTTTGCTTCCTCATTCTTTCCGTTTTTGAGAAGCTCGATCATCCTGGCGTGCTGCATGAGGTAACCGAGAAGTTCATCATCAGGCGCATTCTGTGCGATTCTCAGCAGCTGGATCTTTGCATCCAGCCTCTCGTATACATCCGAAAGAGCGCTGTTGTCGCAGGTGGAGATCAGTGTGTTGTGAAAAAGTGAGTCCAGCTCAAATGCTTCTGCCCTGTTGCCGATTCCCAGTGCGTACTGACAGTCCGAGGCATAACGGCACAGTGTTTCCAGCGAGGACTCAAATTTTTCCCTGTCGATGTGGTCAATGGCAAAGTCCTCAAGCGCGATCCTGAAAGAGGCGATGTCATCACCTTCCTTAGCGGAAAGAAGTATGACGCTGGAGTGGGAGCGGGGTTCCATCCTGATTATCCCGTATGAGGCCAGACGCTTCAGGGCCTCCCTGATAGGGGTTCTTGACACTCCGAACTGCGTGGCGAGGCTGTCCTC
The DNA here is from genome assembly GCA_051885075.1 of Bullifex sp. GTDB lineage: Bacteria > Spirochaetota > Spirochaetia > Sphaerochaetales > Sphaerochaetaceae > Bullifex. The sequence continues at coordinate 5,978 of JBJEWN010000199.1, read as the reverse complement.
GCTGATCCTGCTTCCGCAGGGAATCGTTCCGGAGAGAATCTCTTTCTTGACCATATCATATACCTGATCCGCCAGGCTCTTGGACACTAATTTCATAACATAACCTTAAACCGCAAACGTGCAATTGTCAAATGGATTGTATACATAGAACAATTATACCTGAGATAATTCTTATATGTAAAATAGATGAATGATCCGGCAATTTACAGACGCTTTAACTGCAGCTGAACATTGATATGTATAAAAATGAACCACCTTTTAATCGCGGAACATCTTTATAAGGTAATTTTCAGCATTATCATAAAAGAAATGTTGACAGGTAAAAACATGGATGGTATAAATTGTATACAATATACAAAAGGAGAGTATCCATGAGCGACAAACTGAATGAATTACTGGCTGTTGCCGGAGAGCACAGGTACAGCGCAGAAGAGCTGGCCTTCCTTGCCGCAGCCTTCAGGGAAAACATGTTCACTGTTCTGCATGAGCGCGGAACCGGCCACTGGGGCGGAGCTTCCTCCAGTGCGGAGCTTACCACATGTCTGTATTTTGACAGACTCAACATAGATCCGAAGAATCCTTCCCGGGAGGACAGGGACAGGTTCGTACTCAGCAAAGGACATGCATCAGTCAATCTTTATACGGTCCTTTCCGCCCGAGGATACTTCCCAATGGAGGATGTTCACTCCTTCAGAAAGCTTGGTTCATACCTGCAGGGACACCCCGCGATGAACAAGATTCCCGGCGTTGACATGTCCACCGGTGCACTCGGACACGGAATAAGCGTGGCTGTCGGTATGGCACTTGCATCAAAGCTCAGCGGAAGAAACTACACTACATACGTTTTAACAGGTGAAGGCTGTCTTGATGAAGGACAGAGCTGGGAAGCACTGATGTTCGCTGCAAAGGAAAAAGTTGAGAACCTGGTCCTCATGATCGACTACAACAAGGTGCAGCTGGACGGAACAGAGGACGAGATAATGCCCCTTGAGCCGCTTAAATCCAAGCTTGAGTCATTCGGGTGGCTTGTGAATGATACTCCCTATAACGGCAACTGCACAGCGGATATCCTGAAATCCTTCGAGTGGCTTGACTCAACCCCGAATGTGCCGAAATGCGTTATTTATGACACTGTCAAGGGCAAGGGCGTGGATTTCTCTGAAGGTAAGAACACCTGGCATGGTGCCGTCATCGATGATGCACACTATGAAACCGGTATCGCGCAGCTCAGGGCAGACAGGGAAAAGAAGGAGGCAGCATTATGAGCGTTGCAATGAGAGAAGCATTCGGCAGGGCACTTGCCGAGATGGGAAAAAAGCATCCTGAGATGATTGTCCTCGATGCTGACGTATCATCATCAACCAAGAGCGCGTTCTTTGCAAAAGCGTTCCCTGAGAGATTCTTCAATGTAGGCGTTGCTGAAGGTAACCTTGCAGGTGTCGCAGCCGGTCTTGCAACGGCAGGATATCATCCCGTTATCAATGCATTCGCGATCTTCCTTTCATTGAAGAGCACTGACCAGATCAGGAACGACATGTGCTACAACTCGCTTCCATGTGTCATCGCAGGTGCCTACGGCGGACTGTCCGATTCCTTTGACGGTGCAAGCCATCAGGCAATCGAGGATATCGCCGTTTTCCGCGCCCTTCCCAACATGGAAGTAATCGTTCCGTCCGATGCCCATCAGGCTGAGCTGGCACTTGAGTATGCACTTACAAGGAAGAATCCCGTATACATCAGGCTCAACAGGAATGCAATGCCTGACATTGATACCCCGAGGGATGACTTCATGGCCGGACGCGCCATTAAGATGAGGGAAGGTAAGGATGTAACCATCGCGGCAAACGGAATCACCGCAAGCTATGCCATGCAGGCTGCGGAGGCTCTTGAAAAGGAAGGCATCAGCGCAGAGGTATTCAGCGTGCCATTCATCAAGCCTCTGGATGCGGAGACTGTGTTTGCTTCCGCAGAGAAAACAGGACGCCTTCTTACCGTTGAAGAGCACCTTCTTGCCGGAGGTTTCGCATCCGCCATTGCAGAAGCTGCCTTCACAAGGGGACTTAAGGCAAAGGTTTCCACCATCGCGATCAATGACAAATTCGGTGAGACCGGTCCATATACCGATCTGCTCGCAAAATACGGTATCAGCAGTGAGAACATAGTCGCAAAGGCAAAGGCTCTCATCGGCTGAAAAAGATATCAATAAGACAGGAGAAAACAATCATGGATGATTTTAAGAAAGCATATCAGCTGCTTAAGGAGTGGAAAGGGGATGCCTATGTATGCGGCCTCGGCTGCCTTGAGGAAACAGGTAAGATAGCAAAACGCTATGCAGGTGAGAATGGATCCGTTCTGGTCGTTTCCAACATGACATACATGAAAAGCGTCGCGGACAGGGTTGTTGCCGCAATCGAAAAGGAAGGAGTTGCCCTTGCAGGCGGTGCGGTATGCCCCGATGCAAAGCCCAATGCTCCCAGGGAAGATGTCTACAGGATCACGACATACATCCTTCAGCATAAGCCTGCCGCAGTCGTTGCCATCGGCGGCGGTTCAACGATCGATGCGTGCAAGGCCGCAAGCGTGCTTGCAACCCTCGGCGGAAAGGTGACTCCTGAAATTGACCACTACTTCGGAACCGGAAAGGTAACTGCCGAGCTTGAAGCCACAGGATCAAAGCTCACACCCGTAATCGCGGTTGAGACTTCCGCATCCTCCGGTGCACACCTTACCAAGTACTCCAACATCACGGACCCTGTCGTCGGACAGAAGAAACTAATCGTCGATCCCGCAATCGTTCCTGAAGTTTCAGTATTCGACTATGAGGTTACATGCTCCATGCCCGTACGTGTCACGATCGACGGCGCACTTGATGCCATTGCACACACATTCGAGGTCTTCTGCGGTGCCAAGGGAGATGCGTATGAAAAGGCTAAGGATCTGGCAGTGACGGCAATTTCACTTGTTACTGACTGGGCCGGTAAGATCATTGCCAACCCCAACGACACAAAGGCACGGGAGGCGATCGGCCTTGCAACCGACCTCGGAGGCTATGCGATCATGGTAGGCGGTACCAGCGGTGCCCACCTCACATCGTTCTCACTTGTTGATATTGTCGGTCACGGAACTGCATGCGGAATAATGAATCCGTACTATGCAGTCTTCTACTCAAAGGCTATCCAGCCCCAGTTAAAGGTCGTCGGTGAGATTTTCGCAGAACGCGGTTTCGGCAGGAAGGATATCGCATCTCTTGAGGGAAGGGAACTTGCAGAGGCAGTTTCCGGTGCAATGATCGAGTTCGCAAAGAGTATCAACGCTCCCTGGAAGCTCACTGACATTCCCGGCTATAAGCATGATGTGCACTTCACAAGGGCAATCACTGCAGCAAAGGATCCTGATCTCAGGATGAAACTTCAGAACATGCCTGTTCCGATGACCGCTGATGATGTCGATGAATACATGGCTCCGGTCCTGCTTGCGGCAGAGACAGGAGATCTTTCCGGCATCAGGGAGATGTAAAGCTTCCCTGTTCATCATTATGGCAGGAAGATCCGGGCATGATCCGGACTCCTGCCTTATTTTTTAAGAGGTTTGATAATATGAAATTAGGAATAGTGGTTGCATCGGAAAACGCGCTTCCTTCCGCATTCGCGGTTTTCCGCGGCATAGAAAAAAGCGCTGAAACCATTCACCGTCTTGGATACGACGGTATGGAGCTTGCACTTCGCGAGAGTGATGAGATAACACATCAGGAACTCAGACAGATACTGAAGAAGAACAGTCTTGAAGTTTCTGCTATCTCAACGGGACAGGTTTTTGCCGCCAGGGGGCTTATGTTCACTGACCCGGATAAGGAGAAGAGGGCAGAGCTTTATAAAAGCTTCACCGGATTCATCGACCTTGCTTCTGAGTTCGGAGGTCTTGTCAATGTGGGACGTGTCAGGGGAAGTATCGGAAAGCGGGATAAGGCTGTGGCTGAAGGGCTTTTCCTTGAGCTTATGGGAGAAGTTGCAGATTATGCCGAAAAGCGCGGTGTCACGATAATCCTTGAACCTGTCAACCGTTACGAGATCGACTATATCAACACCGTTGATCAGGGTGCTGAGCTTGTCAGGAAGATGGGAAGATCAAACTTTGCCCTGATGCCTGACGTGTTCCATATGAACATTGAGGATGCGAAGATCGGGGAAAGTCTTATCAGAAACCGGGAAATGGTACGCTATGTCCACCTTGCGGACACGAACCGCCTTTCCTGCGGCGACGGACACATGAACTGGGATGATGTTTTCTCGGCACTTTTCAAGATGCATTATGACGGCTGGTGTTCCGTTGAGTGCTTCCCCGTACCGGACGCAGAGACTGCTGCGGAGCGCACAGTAAGGTTCCTCCGCGAAAGATATATCTGAGGAGGGTGAAGATGGAACTGCATTTCCCTTATGGAAAGGAAACCCTTTCCCTGAATGTACCTGACAGCAGGCTTAACGGCGTGCTTGTCAGTGAGCTTCATCACTATGTCTCTCCCCTGACTCCGGAGGAACTGGTTGAGAATGCGCTTCAGAACCCAATCGGCAGCGAAAGGCTTTCAGTTCTGGCGAAGGGTAAGAAAAAGGTTGTCCTGATCTGCTCGGACCACACCAGACCGGTCCCCAGCCGTGTAATCGTTCCTCCCATGCTCCGTGAGATCAGAAAGGGATCTCCCGATGCCGAGATCACGCTCCTGATCTCAACAGGGTGTCACAGGGAGACGACAGAAGAGGAACTTATTGCAAAGTTCGGCCCCGAGATCGCGGAAAACGAGAAAATAGTATGCCACAACTGTGAGACATCCCCCACAGTCTTTCTGGGAATCCTTCCTTCCGGAGGGGAACTTCACATAAATAAGCTTGTTGCCGATGCTGATCTTGTATGCTCCGAAGGCTTCATTGAGCCTCATTTCTTTGCAGGTTTTTCAGGCTCAAGAAAGTCCATCCTTCCCGGTGTTGCTTCCAGAACCACGGTCCTTGCAAATCACTGCTCCGAGTTCATCGCGGATGAAAGATCGAGAACCGGAATCCTGGAGGGGAATCCCATTCACAGGGACATGGTATGGGCGGCACGGCAGGCAAAACTTGCCTTCATATGCAATGTTGTCATCAACAGTGAGAAAAAAGCAATCTTCGCAGTCAGCGGAGACATGGAAAAGGCTCATGAGGAGGGGTGCCGTTTCCTTTCATCCCTGTGCCGCGTAAAGGCAAGGGAGGCAGACATCGTCATATCCACAAACGGCGGTTATCCACTTGACCAGAACATCTATCAGGCTGTGAAAGGCATGACAGCGGCCGAGGCGACGGTGAAGAAGGGCGGAGTCATCATCATGATCGCGCGTTCCGCTGACGGTATCGGGGGAGATGGGTTCTACCACCAGATGGCGGATGAGAAGGACATCAGTAAGACAATGGCTCTTTTCCTCTCCCGCGGCAGGAATGAAACCGTTCCTGATCAGTGGCAGACCCAGATATTCCTGCGCATCCTGATGAAGGCAAAAGTGATTTATGTCTCAGAGGCGCCTGACAATATAGTTGAGGATCTTCATATGATTCCCGCACATTCACTTGATGAAGCACTTTCACTGGCAGAGGAACTTATCGGGTCAAAGGATGCATCCATTACTGCAATTCCTGACGGTGTGTCAGTGATAGTCGAAAGGTGATCTGCCTGCAAAGACTGTACGTCCGAACCAATGTTAACTGTTTATCAGTTCCGCTGATAATGGATGATACTCTGAGGGACACTTCCGTATGGGGTGTCCCGCTTTTTCAGTCAAAGAGATCAAGTGCCCTGTCAGAGACACTGTCAAGAGAGGGGACGGATGCACCGTTTTCCTCAATTTCCTTCTTCCTTTTCGTGAACTTAATGAATTCCCTTCTCTCAATCTTTTCAAGAAACTGTGCTTCCGCATAGTTCTTCTTCTGATCGTTTGAAACCCTGTTCCTGCCGATTCC